>JAGBBM010000044.1 GCA_017938485.1 Lachnospiraceae bacterium | reverse complement strand
CATCTTCTTTTTCATAACACTATATAAGTATATATATGGTATTTGCTTGCAAAGTTAATACAATCTTTTGAAATGTACAAGTAAATGTTAAGGATTTCTCCCTTAATAGCATATTTGGCAAGGTGTACGCCCCATCTTCTCTGCTTGTGATAGCGTTACAGCCTTTACCCCACCTCGGCAGTTGCATAGCCCTCTGCACTCATCCGTTGCGTGGTAGCGCTTCGATGAGCTTCCATTGCAGATGTATACGGTTGGCTCTTTTGTCTCCTCTGTAGTGTTACTTGCTGTTGCTGTGCCACACGCTGTCAGGAGTGCTACCGATGCAAGTAGTAATAATATCTTTTTCATAGGGTTATTAGTTTATTGAGATTATACTAACTTCTTCTTCTCCATTCCATTTCTTTTTCATAAGGGCTTCTTATGTCGAATAGCCCATTATCCATTTTAGGTGGCATACCTGTCATTCTATTCGCCACATACATTGTTATGTATATATCGGTTAGGCTTTTAATAATCTCCATATCCTCCTGTGTGCTTATCCAGTGACATCCCGCATTATGAAAATTCTCTAATATTATTTCTTGATACTCCTCGATTGTAATATTATCCACCATAATTGTCATCATCATATGTTTTCTATATACTTCGTCGTGAGCTCCACTTTTTATACGCAACAACTGATATAACTGTGATGCTGCACTCGATAAATAATTTGCTCTGTATAGAAAGTTCTGCCTCGTGGTTTGTACTTCTCTTACGATTTCTTCTAATCTTGTTTTACTTGAGTGGGTCTTATGCCATATAGGAAGACGATATTGATTTAGAATCTCTTCACCATCCATAAGCATAATACTTGTCGCTATAAATTGCGAAATTAAAAAAATCACAAAAGCAATGGCATATATCCACCAAACATTTCTCAATCCCCAAATTATGTCGTACAAATAGAATGTTCCTATATTTACGCAAACATATAGTATTGTAGAAAATAGTTTATACTTCCACTTTCTTCTTCTCCATACTAACAATCCCAGCAATACTCCCGTAATTGATGTGCTAATTATTATTTGCATACTCTTTTTATTTAAAATTATTCATTACTCTTCTTTCGATTTGTCAAAAAAATAGAATAGTAGCACAAAGACCTCAACTATCATTAGTATCGTTGTCCATATATTATCATATATAACAGCTAAACGAGCCCCTGTAAACAGAAAGAACAATGCTAATACTGCCGCGAAAGTTGCACTCTCTACGCACTTTATAAACCCTTTTCTATGTAACTCGTTATCCGGCATACCTTTTTTAAATATATTTATTCTTTTCTTTCTTTTATCGTACAGCACTCCCAACACGGCTCATACCCTATAAGAATAGCATCTTTCGCCTCCATACTTATATAATACTTTCTAAGTTCTTCACACTCGCTATAACTATGAAATACTTTTTCGCCTTGATCACTAACGTAAACCGTGTCATCATATCGCCCACCATAATCCGAAAACTTATAAGCCAAATATGGATCTTGGAGTGCTATATATGTCACTCCAACAAAAAGAAAAATTATGTAGATGACAAATAATACTTTGTATATTATCTCTCTCATATTTCTACTTCTCCTTAGTTATATAATCTATCAACTTACTCTGCAGCTCTCCCTGCGCTTGCATCATCTCAAGCATCTTATCTATCTGCGAGCCCTTCTTTTCACGCTCGGCAGAACTGTTCGTTTCTTCTTAAAGTCCATAGTATGTAGTTTTATTGGGTTACTCCTTATTTATTATCTTATCCACGAGGGCGTTGTTGCGCTTGTGCTCCTCGTCGAGGCGTTCGTTCTGCTTGCGTATCTCGTCAATAAGGCTCTGCTGTTGTTCGATGAAGGCATCTTGTGTCTTCTGCAACGATATAATCTGTGCATCACGGCTCTTTACCAACGATGCAAGGTCTACATCCGAGGTGAGCGAGGTATTGGTATTCACAGAGAGCACCACCGAAGAGATAGAGTACACATCTTCACTCTTCACAAACACGCTCTTAAACTCTGGGTTAAAAGCCTTAAGCACATAGCCACCCTCCTCGATATATACCAAACGAAGCATTGTGCCGTAGGTTTTGGTATCAACTAAGTAAATCTTACCCGAAAGCACCTGGCCATCGCGGAAGCGAATAAATAGGAAGTCGCCTGGGAGGTAACGCGGAGCCATCGCCATCGTGATTACCGTCTGAATGTAGTCTACATCCTTGACCATCTTATAAAATGGGAACTCCTCAAGGGTGTGCGCCTTCTCCTGCACCAATCTACGAATATTGATGTCTGGCGCTGTCGCTATTGTCTTATCAATAAAAGGTATCGAGTAAATAACATCGCT
>JAGBBM010000043.1 GCA_017938485.1 Lachnospiraceae bacterium | reverse complement strand
TCTTTTTTCTTTATTATCAGTTGACATAGTGATGGGTAAAATATAAAATGTAAGGATAGTAAAATGCCGTAGTAGGCTTAATTTTGGAAAGGTACTTAGGATGGGTAAAAGTTTTGAATTAATTGCTCCATGTCATTTTGGTTTGGAGTCAGTTTTGAAGAAAGAAATATTGGATTTAGGATATGAGATAGTTGCTGTAGAGGATGGACGAGTAACCTTTAAGGGTGATGAGAGTGTAATTACAAGAGCAAATATTTTTATAAGAACTGCGGAAAGAATACTTCTTAAGATGGGAAGCTTTAAGGCCACTACTTTTGATGAGCTTTTCGAGGGAACCAAGGCTCTTCCTTGGGAGGAATACCTTCCAAGAGATGCGAAGTTTTGGGTAACTAAGGCAACAACCAATAAGAGTGCACTTTTTTCAGGAAGCTCCATACAGTCTATAGTTAAAAAGGCTATAGTTGATAGAATGAAGCAGACCTATAGAGTTAACTTTTTTGAGGAAGATGGAGATGAGTATCCAATTAGAGTATTTATATTTAAGGATATGGTTTCCATAGGACTTGATACTACAGGAACTTCCCTTCACAAAAGAGGTTACAGGCAGCTTGTAGGTAAAGCGCCTATATCTGAGACCCTTGCATCAGCTCTTCTTATGCTTACACCATGGAATAAGGATAGAGTTTTAGTGGACCCATTTTGTGGAAGTGGTACATTTCCTATAGAGGCAGCTATGATTGGTGCCAATATAGCCCCAGGTATGAATAGAGAGTTTACATCAGATTCATGGATAAAGGTTATACCTAAGAAAGCTTGGTATGATGCCTATGATGAGGCTCATGATATGATACGTCACGATGTGGAGATGAATATTCAGGGATATGACCTTGACCCGGAGATAGTGAAGTGTGCTATGGCAAATGCCAAGGAGGCAGGGGTAGATAAGTATATACATTTTCAGGCTAGGGATATAAAGGATTTAAGACACCCTAAGCATTATGGATTTATTATAACCAATCCACCTTATGGTGAGAGATTGGAGGAAAAAGAGGCTTTGCCTGAGTTATATAGAACTATTGGTGAAAGCTACGCTGGTCTTAATGACTGGTCTATGTATCTCATAACATCTTATGAGGATGCAGAAAAATATATCGGTCGTAAGGCTGACAAGAACAGAAAGATATACAATGGTATGATTAAGTCCTATTTTTATCAGTTTATGGGACCAAAGCCACCGAAAAGAAAGGATTAATGATGAAAAAAATATGTGGTATAGTAGCCCTTGTTGTGGCTATAGTTACAATTGCATATTTTGTGAATAGAAAACCACTTATAACAGTTAATCAGTCTGAGACTTTTGATGAGTGCTCTGTAACCTTTAACGATAATTTGGTTACCAAGATGAATTCAGAGGATGTGACTATAACTGTTGCGGGAGTTGTTTTGGAAGGCTTTGACTATGAGTTTTATGTAAGCGATGAGATGAAGCTTATGGTGGAAGGGGAATTTCTAAAGAGACTTCTTAATTGCTCGGTGCTTGAGTATAAGGATGGAACAATTCTAGTTATGAAGGGCAATAATGAGGTTTATATGAAGCTTGGGCAGGATACAGCCAGAGTAAACGATTTTGAGGATATAAATCTCGGTTCCGTACCAGTTAAATCTGGAGACAAGCTCTATATTCCTATGGATGCTATTGCTCAGTATCTTAACTATAGAGTAGAGTATTACTACGAGTCTGACTGGATAGATATAGCTGCCTTGGATGAGGAGATACCACTTCCAGCATCTTATGATATGAGGGATTATGGTAGAGTGTCACCGGTAAGAGACCAGGGAAGATATGGTACATGTTGGGCCTTTGCTTCTCTTGGCGCTTTGGAAACCACTTTGCTTCCTGGTGATGCAAAGATTTTTTCTACAGACCATATGAGTATTTGCAACAGCTACAATCTGGATGTAAATAAGGGCGGTGAGCATACTATGAGTATTGCTTATCTAGCTGCATGGCAGGGACCAGTTTACGAGGCAGACGACCCTTATGGAGATGAGGAGAGTAATCCTGACCTTAAATCTGTTATACATCTGGAAGAAGCATTGGTTATAAATGATAAGGATTATGAGATTATAAAGAGTGCTATATTTAGGTATGGTGCCATAGAAACTTCCATATACACCCAGATGGAGTATGCGGATAGTGTATCTAAGTATTATTCAGAAGATAATTTTTCTTACTATTATAATGGTGAAGAAACACCTAATCACGATGTGGTTATAGTTGGTTGGGATGATAATTATCCGAAGGAGAATTTCACTCATCAGCCAGATGGGGATGGTGCTTTTATCTGTAAGAATAGCTGGGGAGAAGAATTTGGCGAAGACGGCTATTTTTATGTATCCTACTATGATGTGAATATATGTAACAAAGCAGTTGTGTACACAAGAGTAGGAGGAGCAGATAATTTTGATAAGATATATCAGTCGGATATGCTTGGTTGGATAGGTCATCTTGGCTTTGGTAAAGAAGAAGCCTATTTTGCAAATGTATATACCGCTGGTGATAATGAAGAGCTTGCTGCGGTTTCATTTTATGCTACAGACAAGGACACTGAATTTGAGATATATGTGGTCACAGATTATGTGAGTCAAGATTCCCTTACAGAAAGGGAGTTTGTGGTAGCTGGAAATACCAAGTATGCTGGATATTATACAGTGGAATTCCCAGAGACTATAAGACTTAAGGACAATAAAAAATACGCGGTAATAGTTAAGATAAAAACCCCAGGTGCTATTCACCCAATTGCCATAGAGTACAATGTGGATGAGAGAACAGAGAATTTTGATATAACAGACGGAGAGGGTTATATAAGTCTTTACGGTGAGATATGGCACAGTGCAGAAGAAACACAAAGCTGCAATGTATGTCTTAAGGCATTTACAAATTATGTAGATGAGTCTTCAGATGAGGATGAACCAGCAGGTAATATTACCGAGGGAAGTACAGAAGCTACCACAGGTAGCTCTACAGAAGATGTAGATTACGATGAGGAACATACTGCTGTTCCAGAGATTAAAACAGAAGAAACTACAGAGGAGTAATGATATACTATGAAGAAGATTATATTTGCAACAGGAAATGAAAATAAGATGAAGGAAATCCGTATGATTCTTGCAGACTGCGGATATGAGATACTCTCTATGAAGCAGGCTGGTATAGATGTAGATGTAGTGGAGGATGGAAGCACTTTTGAAGAAAATGCCATCATCAAAGCGACAGAGATTAGTAAGCTTGCAGGGGATGACTGCGTGGTATTGGCTGACGACAGTGGTCTCGAGGTTGATTACCTTAACAAGGAACCAGGCATATATTCCGCTAGATACGAGGGAGTGGACACTCCATACTCTATCAAGAATCAGATTATAATTGACAGACTCGCAGGTGTTCCTGATGAGAAAAGAACAGCTAGATTCGTATGTGCTATCGCTGCAGCATTTCCAGATGGAAGAGTGGAGACAAGACG
>JAGBBM010000042.1 GCA_017938485.1 Lachnospiraceae bacterium | reverse complement strand
ATTTTTCCCCGAGCTTCCAAAACTCGTAATCACCAAAATAATAGAGCACAGAATTATAGATAAGTAAACTTACTAAATTCCGTGCTCTATTATTTTGCTCATTACTCAAACAGTTGGAACTCGGGGAATTCATCCCGTGCCAAACTTTATGGATATTTCTAAAAATTTCTTAAAGGCAAAATAAATACCCTACAGATAATATATATTCCAGCCCTTACATGAGTTTATACCGCGGGGTGCTGTAACATTTTACACAAGGTAATAGATACTATCAAAATTCCTTAACAGATAAAATAATACCTGCTTACCCATCCACCTTGGGGGCGTCGGGTGTATTGACTTCTTTGGGGAGGGTGGATATAATATAATATTATTTAGATTTACGAAAGGTTATGGTATGTGGATAGCTAGTGATTGGAAAGACTATGAAATAATAGATTGCGCAGATGGTGAAAAACTGGAAAGATGGGGAGACTATATATTACTTAGACCTGATCCACAGGTGCTTTGGAGTACTCCTAAGAAGAACCCAGCTTGGAAAAAGTTAAATGGACACTATCATAGAAGTAAAAATGGTGGTGGCGAGTGGGAATTTATGAAGCTTCCTGAACAGTGGAGCATAGAATATAAGGAGCTTACCTTTAATCTTAAACCATTTGCATTTAAGCATACAGGACTTTTTCCGGAGCAGGCTACTAACTGGGATTGGTTCGGAGAGAAGATAAGAAATGCAGGACGAGAGATAAAGGTATTGAACTTGTTTGCATACACAGGTGGAGCTACTTTGGCGGCTGCAAAAGCCGGTGCTAAGGTAACCCATGTTGATGCCTCAAAAGGCATGGTGGGATGGGCAAAGGAAAATGCAGCATCTTCAGGACTTGCTGATGCACCGATAAGATGGCTTGTGGATGATTGTGTTAAATTTGTAGAGCGAGAGATACGTCGTGGCAACAAATACGATGGAATCATTATGGACCCACCATCTTATGGTAGGGGTCCAAAGGGAGAGATATGGAAGCTTGAGGAAAAGATACATCCATTTATAAAGCTTACCAGTGAGTTGCTTAGTGATGACCCGCTTTTCTTCCTTGTGAATTCTTATACTACAGGTCTTGCTCCAGCAGTTCTTACCTATATGATATCAACAGAAGTTAAGTCTAAGTTCGGCGGGGAAGTAGTTTCAGAAGAGATAGGACTTCCTGTAACAGAGAGCGGACTTGTACTTCCTTGCGGTGCTTCTGGAAGATGGAGCAGATAGAGAAATACAGTATAGTGTAACTTTTGCTTTAAAAGGATGTGAGGTTATATGGCAAAGGAAACAACTAAACATTCAAAGATTGGTTCAACAGATATGTCTAGAAGAATATCTGTGTTTAAGGTTGTGCTTGTTATCTTGCTTATAATCCTTCAGATAGGAGTTACATTTGCTTTTTATACATGGATTAGTGCCTATACTATATATTTGAAGGTGTTGGCTCTATTCCTCACTTTCTTGGCAGTGATATATATAATTAACAAGCGGGATAATCCGGCCTATAAACTTATATGGGTGGTACTGATTCTTGCTGCTCCACTTGTAGGTGGATTGCTGTATATATTCTTTGCGGGAAATCGAACCAGGTTAAAATTTATTGAGGAAGCCTTAGAGAATCACTTAGATACATTTAGATATATGCCTTCTGACAAGGAGAATCAAAAGGAGATAAAGGAACTTAGCAAAAGTGCCAGTGTTCAGTCTACCTATATATCTAAAGCTGCAGGGTATCCTGTTTACAAGAATACCAGTGTGAAATATTTTCCTCTTGGAGAAGATAATTTTAAAACCTTGGTAGAGGAACTGAATAAAGCAAAACACTATATATTTATGGAGTATTTCATAATCAAGCAGGGAAAGATGTGGGATACGGTTCTTGAGGTGTTGACTAGGAAGGCTAAAGAAGGCGTGGATGTGCGTCTAATATATGATGATGTGGGCTGTGCCATGTGGATGCCTTCCAGATTTATTGCGGAGATGACAGCTAGTGGTATAAAAGTAGCACCTTTTAATCCTATATCTCCGGTAGTTAGTTTAAGACAAAATAATCGAGACCATCGAAAGATAACAATTATAGATGGTCATACAGGATTTACCGGTGGTATCAATCTGGCGGATGAATATATCAACATAGGAAGTAAGTTTGGCCATTGGAAGGATACAGGAATTATGCTTAAGGGAGATGCGGTTTGGAATCTTACCCTTATGTTCCTGCAGACTTGGAGAATGCTTACAAAACAAGAAGATAACTATTCTCTTTACACCCCTATGCGTCACAAGAAAACTCCTGTTTACTCAGATGGATATGTGCAACCTTACGGTGACACTCCAGTTGATTCGGAGATTGTAGGGGAAAATATATACCTAAATATGATAAATAAAGCTAAGTATTATGTATATATTACTACGCCATATTTGATTATAGATAATGAGATGGTTACAGCTCTTACTCTTGCGGCAAAGAGCGGGATAGATGTAAGAATTATCACACCGGGCATTCCAGACAAGAAGATTGTGTATATGGTTACTCAGTCTTACTATCAGGAATTGGTTAGTGCTGGTGTAAAGATATATCAATACACACCAGGATTTATTCATGCAAAAACCGTTATAGTGGATGATACTGTGGCTACAGTAGGAACCATAAACTTTGACTATAGAAGCTTGTATCTGCATTTTGAGTGTGGTGTTTGGATGTTTAATACAAGTACTATATTTGAGATAAAAGAGGATTTCAAAAACACCTTGGAGGTATGTGACCAGGTGACCTTGGAAGAGATAAAAAATACAAGTGGATTAAAGACATTGGGGCAAAGCTTACTTAGACTTATTGCGCCATTGTTGTAGAGACATACTATATAATAAACATGCGGAAGGATAATGATATGAAATTTGCAGACAGACTAGAATTATTTGAAACAGGAATATTTGCTGATTTAAAGGATAAACAAAACGAGGTTATAAAAAGAGGCGGCAGAGTTATAAATGTATCTGTAGGAACTCCGGATTTTGAACCTTTTCCTCATATTAAAAAGGCTTTTTTGGATGCGGCTGAAAAACCGGGAAACTTTGGGTACTCTCTTAGAGATTTGCCAGAGCTTACAGAAGCGGTTGTTTCCTATTATAAGAGAAGATTTAATGTGGATATAACTCCTGATATGGTGACTTCTGTAAATGGTTCCCAGGAAGGTATAGGTCACATAGGTATGACTCTTTGTAACCCGGGAGATGTGGTACTTTGCCCTAATCCGGGTTATCCTATCTTTGAAGCTGGTTCCCTTCTTGCGGGAGCGGATATATATTACTATCCTTTGTTAGAAGAAAATGGGTTCTTGCCAGATTTTGAAACTATACCAGAAGAAGTGGCAAAAAAAGCAAAGTACATTATTATGTCTTATCCTATGAATCCGGTTTGTGTTACTGCACCACCAAAGGTTTATGATGAGCTCATAGCTTTTGCGAAGAAGTATGATATTATGGTTATTCATGATAATGCATACTCAGATATAATATATGATGGAAGATACGGTGGCTCTTTCCTTGAACATGAAGGAGCTGCAGAAGTTGGAGTGGAGTTCTTCTCCTTATCTAAGACTTTCAACTTAACTGGTGCTAGAATATCTTTTTGTGTAGGTAACAAAGAGATTGTTGAAGCCTTTAAGATGCTTCGTTCCCAGATAGATTTCGGTATATTTATACCAACTCAGATGGCAGGTATAGCTGCTCTTACAGGTCCTCTTGAACCAGTTAAGGAACAGTGCATGAAGTATCAGGAAAGAAGAGATACTCTTTGCCAAGGACTTAGAGACATCGGCTGGGATGTACCAGATTGTCAGGGAACTATGTTTATGTGGGCACCGATTCCACCTAAGTTTAAAACCTGTATGGAGTTTTGTTCTGAACTCATTGAAAAGACAGGTATATTTGTGACCCCGGGAACTGCGTTTGGAACCTTGGGAGAAGGATATGTAAGATTTGCTTTGACTAAGACCTGTGATGAATTTAGAGAAATAATAAAGATTATTGATGACAGTGGAATACTCAAATAAGAAATTAAGATAATTAATCCTTTTGGGAGTGATGATATGGATAACACATATAATATAGAAGAAGTTATAACAGAACTGAATAGTGTCCTTGTTGATTGCCCTGATAGGATTATCATAAGCAACAAGAAAGAAAAAAGCTTTCTATATAACAAGGTGGATGCTAAGGCAATCACTTTGAAAGGGAAGAAGGTTTATCAGTTTTCTGCATATACGGACAAGCAAATCTTTCAGATTAATGTAGAAGTTGCTGAGTTGGTGGAAAAGATTACACAGTATTTCCCTGAAAAACATAAGCAGCTTAATCTTTTCTTCTTTGACGGAGAGGTTAGCTTTAAGATGTCTAAGAGTGGTAAGCTTCTCAAAAATGTAAATCGTAAGCCTTCGAAGATGGCAAAGCAGATTGAAGTGGGAAGTGACTCTAAGGATAATACACACAACAGAAAGAAAAACTACATATTACAAGAGGGTATGGTTATACCTCCCTTGGTTGATATGGGAGTGTTTACGAAGGATGGCAAGGTAGTTGCATCTATGTATGATAAGTTTAAGCAGATTAACCGATTTATAGAGATGGTGGATGATGTGCTTAAAGACCATAAGGGTGACGAGATAAATATAATCGATTTT
>JAGBBM010000041.1 GCA_017938485.1 Lachnospiraceae bacterium | reverse complement strand
CTAGAATACATGCATTTTACATCTTTATCTGTAGCATTATAGAGCAGTAATCTAGGGTCATCAATTATATCGAATGCACACAACTCTGGAATATCATCATCATTTATATATACAAGTTCATATCCCCGTATATCAAGATTATTCTCATCAATATACCCCTGATATGCATTCAAAGCCTCAGCCACTTTTGCTTCATCTGAGCCATCACGGAAAAATGTGTATCTTTCACCACCTCCACCACCATGAAGATATGTATCATGCACCATCATTTCCCCATCTATAACATATGAATCACCCTGATAGCAAACTGCTCCTACGCCTTCACTCCATAAGCCTTCAAATGGAAAAATATAATGCAAAGTCTTTCCATCATAAAGAGAAACATACTTACCACTATGGTAACAGTTATACTCATTTTCTACATAATCTTTATCATGAATACTATCACACTCATCACAATACGCTAAATTCATTACATTACCATAGTAAACAAAATCAGAAAATACTTCTCCACCATCTATCCAAGTACCCTCATATTGTGATAATGTTTCCTTAGTTATCTCTCCTCTTTTAAAGACATATTCTCCGTCTACAAGTTCATCATACATATATCTGGCATCCGTATAAACTAATTTAAGAGTATCTTCATCAATTACTTGTATGTCAAATATCGCATTGTTATATTCTGTATTTCCTGTAAATTTTACATTTCCAGTTTCGCCACTGTATGTAAAATTTTCTAAACTATGCAAAAGTGTAAAATAAAAGTCCTGACTCTGTAAATATATTGCAAAGCCTTCATTACCACCACTTACATTATAACCTATATACATGCCTGCTTTATCACTTTGCCAATACCCCATTATTGGAGATTGCTCGCTGATAAGTTTCACATAGCTGTATTCAGGATTTACTGGCATATCTTCTGTGGTAATTTCATCAACTACACCATAATCATACCCAGACTCGACAGTTGGATATACTTGCCACTCTGCAGGATTAGTTTCTGTTGAAATATACACAGTAACTATACCATTTGAGCTTACAACAAAACTAAACCCAGTAGCTCCATCATAAGTATGCTGTATCTCTGGAACAGAGTTGAGATACCCCATTATTGCTGTTTGAACTGACTCAGGTAAATACTCTAAATCACTTTCTAAATCAATCACTACATCATAGTATGGCTGAAAACTATTATATACTTCTTCGCTACACAAAGCACTCTGTATAGCTGTTGATATTTCCTCAGCACTTTGTATATCCTCTGACTGCCAAGTATCAACACAGTACTCAAATACCCCTGGCAATATATACCACTTATTTCCTACCTTATAGGCAATCATCTGAGATACTTCTTTTTTATCTTCGATACGCTCACCATTTACATAATAGATTGAGAGATCATCCTGTATGTTTATATTGACAATTTTAAGTTCAGTATATTTTATATCTACACCAGCCTCATCAAATATCTCATCAACCATAGCAGATACTTTTTCGTCAGCATCAACACTATTTACAACAGAAATTGATTTAACTTCCTCGTTCATATCCTCAAGT
>JAGBBM010000040.1 GCA_017938485.1 Lachnospiraceae bacterium | reverse complement strand
GCCTTACCCTCAGTCACTTCGTATACCTTATTGATAATACCAGGACCTGAGAATTCATTGTAATCATCTACACATGGGAACTTATCCTTAAGCTCGTTAACCTCTGCTCTCCAATCTGGCTTATCTGATGCCTTAATTCTTGAAGAAAGCATCTTAAGAACTTCCTTAGCATCACCTACTACGCTACACTCAACTAAGATGTTCTTATCGATTTCTGCCTCATCTACATCTATGTGGATAATCTTTGCATTTACTGCAAACTTACTTGCATTTCCGATAACTCTATCTGAGAATCTTGCACCTACAACAATTACAAGGTCAGCCTTATTTACTGCAAAGTTAGATACCTTTGTACCGTGCATACCAATCATACCGGTATATCTTTCATCTGTACCATCAAATGCACCCTTACCCATAAGAGTATCACAAACTGGAGCATCAATCTTTTCTGCAAACTTCTTAAGCTCCTGTGAAGCGTCAGCAGTAATTACACCACCACCTGCGATGATAAATGGCTTCTTAGCCTTATCAATCATCTTGATAGCCATATCAAGGTCATCTGCCTTAATAGAAGAAACTTTTCTCTCGATTGGTTCTGGTGCCTTTGGCTCAAAGTCTGCTACATTTGCAGTAACGTCCTTAGTAACGTCTACAAGTACAGGACCAGGTCTACCAGTCTGTGCAATCTTAAATGCTCTTCTTATAGTATCAGCAAGCTCATGTACATTCTTAACAATAAAGCTGTGCTTAGTAATTGGCATAACCACACCTGCGATATCAACCTCCTGGAAGCTATCCTTACCAAGAAGTGATACACCTACGTTTGCAGTGATTGCTACAAGTGGAATTGAATCCATATAAGCTGTAGCAATACCAGTTACGAGATTAGTTGCACCAGGGCCTGATGTTGCCATACATACACCGACCTTACCTGTTGCTCTTGCGTAACCATCTGCTGCATGAGCAGCTCCCTGCTCGTGGGAAGTTAAAATATGATTAATCTCATCCTGATGCTTATAAAGCGCATCGTAAACGTTAAGTATTGTACCACCTGGGTAACCAAATACCGTGTCAACACCCTGCTCTTTTAAACATTCAATAATTATTTCTGAGCCTGTTAATTGTTTCATGTTCATTCTCCTTTATTGTAATTTATTAAAACTCTAATACTGCTCCTCTGTTACCAGAAGTAACCATCTTAGCATATCTTGCAAGATATCCAGTAGTTACCTTTGGCTCTCTTGGTTGCCACTTAGCCTTACGTGCAGCTAACTCCTCATCTGAAAGCTTAACATTAAGTGTACAAGCCTCGATATCGATGGAAATGATATCACCCTCTTCAATAAGAGCGATTGGACCACCTACAGCTGCCTCAGGTGAAACGTGTCCAATTGAAGCACCACGGCTTGCACCTGAGAAACGTCCGTCAGTGATAAGAGCTACTGTTGAGCCAAGTCCCATACCAGCAATAGCTGATGTTGGGTTAAGCATCTCTCTCATACCAGGACCTCCCTTAGGACCTTCGTATCTGATTACTACTACATCTCCTGCTACAATCTTACCGCCCTTAATTGCTGCGATTGCATCTTCCTCACACTCGAATACTCTTGCTGGTCCTTCATGCTGCATCATCTCTGCAACAACTGCAGAACGTTTAACAACCGAACCATCTGGTGCAAGGTTACCCTTAAGTACCGCAAGACCACCAGTCTTACTGTATGGATTATCAAGAGGTCTAATAACCTCTGGGTTTCTATTTTTAACACCGTCAACTGCTTCACCAATTGTCTTACCGGTAACAGTCATACAATCCTCCTTAAGAAGTCCTAACTCCTTAAGCTGATTCATAACTGCATATACACCGCCAGCCTCATTTAAATCTTCCATATATGTAGGACCTGCTGGAGCAAGGTGACAGAGGTTAGGTGTCTTTGCACTAATTTCATTTGCCATAGCAATATCGAAATCAAATCCAATCTCATGTGCGATAGCTGGAATATGTAACATAGAGTTTGTTGAACAACCAAGTGCCATATCAACTGTAAGTGCGTTTAAGATTGCATCCTTAGTGATGATATCTCTTGGTCTGATGTTCTTTCTATACATCTCCATAACTGCCATACCAGCGTGCTTAGCAAGCTTAATTCTCTCTGAGTAAACTGCTGGGATTGTTCCATTTCCAGGAAGTCCCATACCAAGTGCCTCTGTAAGACAGTTCATTGAGTTAGCAGTATACATACCTGAGCATGAACCACAGGTTGGACAAGCATTACATTCGAAATCCTTAACATCCTCTTCTGTCATTGTTCCAGCTGCATAAGAACCAACAGCCTCAAACATTGAAGAAAGTGATGTCTTATGACCCTTAACATGACCTGCAAGCATTGGACCACCTGATACAAATACAGTTGGAACATTTACTCTTGCAGCTGCCATAAGAAGTCCAGGAACGTTCTTATCACAG
>JAGBBM010000039.1 GCA_017938485.1 Lachnospiraceae bacterium | reverse complement strand
GAGATAGAAGAAATCGAAACTCTGATTGAAGAAGTGGAGACCAGACTGTATAATATTAGGCAGGAGAAAATATCCGGCGACAATGTGTACCAGTTCTTATTATTCTTCGATAAGCTGTATGACAGATTTACGGATATTGAGAAGAAAACCTTTATGAAGAGCTTCCTTGCGGATGTAAATATATACGAGGAAGAGCAGGAGGATGGAAGAATCCTTCGTAGTCTAAAGTTTAGATTCCCTGTATTTTTCAATGGGAAAGAGATATACGAATTGGATTGGGACAACGAAAGTACCGTTGAGAGTGTGGTTTTGTTGTCTAGATAAAACTATACACTCATATACGAGGAGTAAAAAATGCAAAGAGAATTGATTATTAACGATAGTATTTTCCAATGCAAAAAAGCAACCATAAGGGATATTGATGAATTGGTAGAAACAAGGATTATTGTTCTTCGAGCAGCTAATAAGTTATCTGATGATGTGGATATGACAAAAGTTGAGAAGGAGTCATATGCATATTACAAAAAGGCGTTAGAAAACGGTGAGCACATAGCTTATTTGGTGTATGACAATGGGAAATTTATTGGGGCAGGTGGTATTAGCTTTTATCAGGTCATGCCAACATATCATAATCCTACAGGAAAAAAGGCATATATTATGAATATGTATACTGCACCTGAATATCGTAGACAGGGGATTGCGTTACATACATTAGATTTGTTAGTGAAGGAAGCCAAAGAACAAGGTGTTTTACAGATTGCGTTAGAAGCAACAGATATAGGACGATCGTTGTACAAAAGATATGGATTTGTAAAGATGGAAAATGAGATGGAGTTATTGTAACTTCGGTAAAGTATTTTTATACCATTGTTGAGGTAGCCAAATAGATACAATCTTAATTCAACTTTTAGTTGAATTTATACTATAAACTCTCTTCGTCGGTTATTGTTCTAGTGCTTTAAGGTAAGCTATTATAAAATAAAAACGGAGGTATTAAGATGCTTGATAGTATTAAAGTTGGTAATTTTATAATGGAAAAAAGAAAGAGTCTAAGCATGACACAACAACAATTAGCGGATAAGTTAAACATTTCTTTTCAGGCAATCTCAAAATGGGAGAATGGAACCACATACCCGAATATAGAAATATTGAGAGATTTGGCGATAGTGTTAGATGTTTCAGTTGATGAAATTTTAGCGGGAAGCGAAAGAGATGAAGATGGATTATCATACAGTAAAGCCGGAATAGATATTACATATACAGATACTATAAAAAAAGAAATGGCAAAGCATTTGGAAACCAAAGACAGTCGTGTTTTGAATGGTCTTGGTCCATTTGCTTCTTTATATGATATTAAGTTTCCTAATATCGAAAATCCTGTTTTAGTATTAAAGTCGGAAGAACCAGGCTCAAAGCAAAAACTTGCTATGGAATATGGTTATACAGAATCGATTTGTCACGATATGATTAATCATCTTGTAAATGATATCGTGGTTATGGGTGCAACACCATTGGCAGTCTTGGATACCATAGTTTGTGGAAATGCTGAAAAAGATACCATAAAGGCCTTGGTCAAGGGTGTTTCTGATGCGTGCAAAGAAAATGAGTGTTCTCTTGTTGGGGGCGAAACTTCTATTCAGCCATTGGTTGTAGATGCAGGAGTTTATGTGCTTACCTCAAGCATTGCTGGTATTGTAGAAAAATCTAAAGTAATTGATGGCTCAGCGATTGAAGAGGGAGACGTGGTTTTAGCAATTGCATCAAACGGATTACATACAAATGGATACTCTTTAGTGCGATTGTTAATGGATAAAATCCCTCAAATTAAATTGGATAAAATAGATGGATTGACATTTATTGAGCAAATTATGAAACCACATACACCATATTATAAAGCTATTAAAGGGTTGTTTGATGGGAATGTGATACATGGAATGGCACATATCACAGGTGGTAGCATAGAAGGAAATTTATGTCGAGTAATTCCGGAGGGACTTAGCGCTAAGATAGATTTGTCAAAATTAAAGATATTAAATCTTTTCAAATATATTAAAAACCATGGAAATATTAGTGATGAAGAAATGCTACGGACATTTAACTGCGGAGTGGGATTCAATATCGTGGTTGCTCAAAAAGATAAGACGTTGGTTATGAATCATATCAAACAGTTTTATGATTGCTATGAGATTGGTATGATAGAAAAAGGAAATATTAAAGTCAAGTTTGAAAACAAGATGAATTGGTTATAGATGGAGAGGAGAAGGAATGTTAATTAGAGAAGCAAATGGAACCGATTTAAATGAAATACTATAATTATACCTCTTTCTTCACGAGAAAAGTGTTCCGGAGGATTCAGAGCATTTGCGTGACACTTGGGAAAGTGTCATAAGAGACCAGAACCATCATTTGATTGTTTGTGAGGTTGAGGGAAAAATAGTGGCATCTTGCGTCTGTGTAATTATTCCAAACCTTACAAGAAATGTACGTCCGTACGCCTTTGTTGAAAACGTAGTAACTCATGGGGATTACAGAAAGAAAGGTTATGCCACAGCATGCCTTAATTATGCAAAGGAGATTGCTAAGGAGAATAACTGCTACAAAATGATGCTTCTTACTGGTTCTAAGGAAGAAAGTACACTGCGATTCTATGCTAATGCTGGGTATAATAGTTCAGATAAGACAGCTTTTATTCAGTGGATTTCTTGTAAAGATTACTGAGGCTAGTAAAAATATATGCCGGAGAGAAAGCCTAAAAAGAAAAAAGTGAAATAGAGATATAGAATATAAAATGATTAAACCTCGGTAAAACAGATTTTTACCGGGGTTCATTGTTTTTATGGAAATAGATTATTGACCGTAGATAATAAAAATAATATAAAATATTTATGCAATGCATAAAAGAGGTGACTTATGGAAGCAAGAGAAGAATTAAGAAAATTAAGAGAAAGTACTGGTATGAATCGAAAAGAATTTTGTGAGTACTTTGAAATCCCATATATGACAGAAACAGATTGGGAATTAGGGAATAGAAGGGTTCCGCAGTATCTTTTGCATTTGATGGAATATAAGATTCAGATGGAGAAGTTGGCTGACAAAAGAAATAAGGATGACATAGAGGATGATGCGACTGATTGATAATGTATTGGTAATTGTGCCACAGCTTGTGGCATAAATCGGAGGTATTGGCAATATGACATTAGAAGAAAAACAAATAATGACGAAGTCTCAACGTATCAGTAGATGGAATGCGCAAAAATTGTATTATTCTACAGCTAAACAGTATCAGAGAAAATGGACTGTGAAGAGAGGAGAAGTTTATTTTGTGGATTTAGGGGAGAATGTAGGTAGCGAGGAAAATAAACTTCGTCCAGTTGTTGTATTACAATCGGATGCATATAATTTCAAGTCGCCGGTATTTACATGCGCCATTATTTCATCTAGTGCTTTGACGATTCCGGATATTCAAGTCCCAATCACTGGAACATATCCATATAAAGATGAGAATGGTGTGAATAAATTTTTAGTTGGAAGCGTGGATTTAGGACAGATAAAGACAGTTGGTAAAGAAAGAATAGTAAATAGTAAGGTTTGTATGCTCAAGCGGGAGATACAAGAAATAGATAGAAAACTCTTGAATGCGCTTGGTTTATCTAGTATAATTAAGTCAAAGGAAAACACCATTAAATCATTGCAAGGTAAAATAGAGTATATGAAAAATCAATAGATATTTTTCGTTGACTTTTCATATAATATAATATAGAATCTAATCTACAGATGTGGTCAATCTGGCGATTGACCGGTAAAATTGATTCAGTTATGGTGGATTTGGCGATCCATCGGTAGCTCCCACTTCGGTGGGAGTTTCTTTTTGTAATGGCATAAAGAGGAAAGGGCATAGATATATATCAACAGGCTAGGAAGAGTATTTACGGAAAATGGTCATGGGAAAAGAGGTTTTTTAACAACGGCGGTAGTAAATGATTTTATGCAGGAATATTCACCACTCCGAATCAAACCAAATGCAGATTGTCATGATAGGTTGATAGTTTTGGATTATGGTGAGCCTACAGAACGTAATTGCGGATACAAGCATGATTCACCCAGTAATGGATAAATTGCTTTTTTCTCCAGATAAACAGATATAATGTTGTTTGAAACATATAAAGTAAGTTCCTACCTCCACATATTACGCTTAAGAAAATCCTCATAAAATGCAAGTAGCTTATGGATATAATTCTTCATAATTATCATCTCCTTTCTTAATTTCTTGAGCATAGTATAAGTCGGTAAGGAAGATAATGCTAGCCAAAATAATATAAAAAAGTAGACAATTCTTGCAAAAGAGCAACGCAATAAAGGGTATTGTGTTGCTCTTTTTTATTATACGTTTATGCTTTTTCGATATTCAGAAGGGGATAATCCTTTTACCTTCTTGAAAATGCGACTAAAGTATAATGGATTATCATAACCTACAATTTCTGCTATCTCTGTTACATTGTAGGTAGAGTCGTGTAGTAAAATTTCTGCGTTGTAGATTCGCTTGGATAAAATGTATTGCATTGGTGTTGAACCAGTGCACTGCTTGAAGTGTCGGATAAACCAGCTAACACTGAAATGATTATTTTGTGCATACTCATCGATGGAGATATCCTCGCTGTAGTGTTCATTAAAATATATAGTTGCCTTATCTATTTCTTCCACAATATGAGTATTGTGAGTTTCCAAGGTATTGGCAAAATATCTTTTTAGCATTATAAAAATTTGTCGTAGGTACATTTCCAGCATTTCAGCGTAATTTTCCTTGCACATCTGTAGTTCATTTATCATAGTTCTAAATATGTTCTGGTAATCCAAACCCGAGCCACAGTAAAAGACTCTTTTATCATCAGTGAGTCCGTAAGAGCGAAGTATGTTTTTCACATTTCCGCCTGTAAAATGAACCCAGTATACTTCTGTTTGGTCGTCACCATAATAGATGTATTTTTGAGGCTCTTTTGGGCGGTAAAGAACCATATGTCCGGCGGTAACTACCTGTTCTTTCTCATCAAAATGAAAGTGGGCTTTTCCAGAAGCAATATAAAGTAACTGATAATCCAATCGCCCCCTAGGTCGCCAGGTTGGTAGTTTGGGCTTTGTATATAGGCGATAGGTTCCACAACTAGTTACTATGAGAGGTTTGGATTTGTCCTTGATATCTAGGGTTGTATTATTAAGGTATGCATTATTTATATACATATTGTCCTCCTTACAAAATGGTGTGATATCCTTGTAAATATGTTGGCTAACGTTAAATTAAATAATATACTAATTTTTTCAATTGTATCATTTTGTGCATATTTTGTCTAATATATGATATGGATTTTATGTATAAATATTTTATATACTTACTATAACAAAACAAGATGGTGCGGACAAAAAATATGTAAATTAAGGAGGAACTCTATGATGGAAGAAAAGAAGTACCTAAAATGGTATAACAAAGTAGGTTATGGCTCAGGTGATATTGCAGGTAATGTGGTATATGCGTTTTTGACGTCATTTGTAATGATTTACCTGACAGACACAGTAGGATTGAATGCAGGTATTGTAGGAACATTGATTGCAGTATCTAAGTTATTTGATGGAATCTCGGATATTTTCTTTGGTTCAATGATTGATAGAACCAAGAGTAAGATGGGAAAGGCAAGACCATGGATGTTTTACGGTTTCTTTGGATGTGCAATTACATTGTTTGGTGTATTTGCAATACCGACAAACTTGGGCAAAACAGCACAATATGCGTGGTTCTTTATAGCATACACTTTGCTTAATGCGGTGTTTTATACTGCAAATAATATAGCATATGCAGCATTGACATCCTTGGTAACAAAGAATAGTAAAGAACGTGTTGAAATGGGGTCTTTCAGGTTTATGTTTTCTTTTGGAACAAACCTACTTATTCAGTCAATTACGTTTGGTGCCGTTGAGGCGTTAGGTGGAGGAGCAACCGGCTGGAGAACCATAGCAATAATTTATTGTATTGTGGGAATCATTACAAATACACTTTCTTGTTTTTCAGTCAAAGAGCTTTCCGATGAGGAACTTAGAGATGGCGAAACTACAGATGAGGAAGAAAACAAGTTGTCTTTTGGTCAGACATTCAAATTGCTAGTATCAAATAAATATTTCGTGATGATTTGTGCGGTTTATATTCTTCAGCAGTTACGTGCAGCCATGTTAAGTGTAGGAACATTTTTTATGACATATGTGCTTTGTAATCAGAAACTGTTCGGCGTGTTTTCCTGGGCAATCAATATTCCTTTGATATTGGCACTTGCATTTACACCTACGCTAGTAGCCAAGGCAAAAGGCATGTATAAGGTGAATAAGTACAGCTACATTTTTGCTACTATCTGTAGACTTGGAATTGTGGCAGCTGGATATATGGGAAGTGTTCCTCTTATGTTAGCTTTCACAGTATTAACTTCTCTTGGCGAAGGTCCATGGCAGGGTGATGTAGGAGCGGTTATTGCTTCTTGTTCAGAACATACATATCTTAAGACAGGAAAAAGAATAGACGGTTCAATGTTTTCCTGTACATCCTTTGGAACAAAGCTTGGAGGTGGTATTGGAGTTGCACTTTCAGGTTGGTTGCTTGACATAAGTGGATATATAAACAATGGAGTAACACAGCCAGATAGTTGTATTAGTATGATGAATGTTATGTATTTATGGCTTCCATTTGTGTTTGATTTTATAATTACGATTATTCTTTCCTTTATGAATCTTGAAGAAGCAAATGCAAAGTTAAAGGAAAAGATAAATGCAGAAGAAAGATTGGCACAGTATATGGAGTAGCAATTTAAGAAGAGGTGAATGGTATGAAAGCAGATTTAAAGTGGTTAGATAATCCTGAAATATTTAGAGTAAATCAGTTGGATGCACACAGTGATCACAGCTACTATGAGACATATGAAGATATGAAAGCAAAGAATGAAAAACTGACACAGCCCTTAAATGGAAATTGGGACTTTTGCTTCAGCATTAATTCTATGGAAAGACCAGAAGGTTTTTATCAGGTGGATTACGATATAACAGGATTTGATAAAACTATGGTTCCTGGACATATTGAGCTTGCTGGTTACGACCAGATTAGATATATCAACACCATGTATCCTTGGGAGGGTAAGAGATACCTTAGAGGAGCGCATAGTATAGCTGGCGCTGGTGACGGAGCCGGAATGTTCAGTGAAGCACAGTATAATCCTGTAGGTTCTTATGTGACTAGATTTGATTTGGAAGATGCACTTTGTAATAAACGAGTACATATCTGCTTTGAAGGTGTAGAGCAGGCAATGTATGTGTGGCTTAATGGTGAGTTTATTGGATATGCAGAAGATAGTTTTACACCTTCTTGCTTTGACTTAACTCCGTATATAAAAGAAAAGGACAATGTGTTAGCAGTGGAAGTTCATAAGATGAGTACTGCGGCATTTTTGGAGGATCAGGACTTTTTCAGATTTTTTGGAATCTTTAGAAATGTAACATTAAAGGCAATACCTGATACACATGTGCAGGATGTGTGGATTAATCCAATTCTAAATCAGGATAATAAAAGTGGTTTAATTAGTGTGGATTTAAAGATTTCTACCACAAAGATATGTGAAAAATATGCAAGATTTGTAATGGTAGATAAGCAGGGGAAGGAATTGCTTAATAAAGATATAACCTTAGAAAATGGAGCAGGGCTTGTTAAGGGATACATCAAGGTGGATGTAGAGAATGTGATTCCTTGGGATAATCATAATCCATATCTTTATAGCACTTTTATAGAATTATATGAGGATGGACAGCTTGTAGAAGTGGTACCATACAGGATAGGTTTTAGAAGATTAGAAATTATTAATAAAGTGATGCATCTAAATGGTAAGCGTCTGGTTATTGTGGGAGTTAACAGACATGAGTGGAGTGCTAAGACTGGTCGTGTAATCGGAATGGAAGAAATGATTTACGATATGGATTGTATCAAAAAGAATAACATGAATGCAGTTAGAACCTGTCACTATCCAGACCAGATACCTTGGTACTATATGTGTGATGAAGAAGGAATATACTTAATGTCAGAGACTAACCTAGAGAGTCATGGTTCCTTCCAGAAGCTTGGAGCTATAGAACCATCCTGTAATGTTCCGGGTTCTGTACCACAGTGGAAAGAGGCTGTTATTGATAGAGCAAGAAGTAACTTTGAAACCTTTAAAAATCATACATCAATTTTGTTTTGGTCATTAGGAAATGAATCCTATGCAGGTGATGATATCGAAGCTATGAACAAATACTTCAAGGACAAAAATGATGGAAGATTGGTTCACTATGAAAGCTCTTATTACAACAGAGCCTATGAGGATACTATTTCAGATATGGAAAGTCGTATGTATGCAAAGCCAGAAGAAGTAGAGGATTATCTTATTAACAGTGCTAAGAAGCCATATATCCTTTGTGAGTTTATGCACGATATGGGTAACTCTATGGGAGGTCTCGGTACATACATGAAGTTGATAGATAAGTACGATATGTATCAGGGCGGTTTTATCTGGGATTTTATCGACCAGGCACTCTTTGTAAAAGATGAGTTAACAGGAAGAGAGGTTCTTCGTTACGGTGGAGACTTTGATGATAGACCATCAGATTATGAGTTTTCTGGTAACGGAATAGTTTTTGCAGATAGAAAAGAAAAACCAGCAATGCAGGAAGTGAGGTATTACTATGGAATGTACATCTAAATCATTAAGAGTAGTATATGGTGACTATACACTGGGTGTTCATGGAGAAGATTTTGACTATATTTTCTCATACGCTCAGGGAGGTCTTGAATCACTTGTAAAGAATGGCTTTGAATGGCTTTATCGCTCACCGAAGCCTACGTTTTGGAGAGCTCTCACTGACAATGACAGAGGAAGCATGTTCCATATAAAAAGTGGTAGCTGGCTTGCAGCGGATATGTTTGTTTGCTGCAAGGATGTAGAGGTTATAACAGATGGTGTTTCACAGGGAAAGCCTTGTGCACCAGATAACAACAAATATGGTAGGGACATGTTTGCGGATGAAATTACCATCAAATATGTTTACGAGACAGTTACAAATCCTGTAACTACAGTGACAGTTACATATAGTGTGACTTGTGACGGAAAAATAAATGTAAATGTTTCCTATAAGGGTGCCAAGGGGTTGCCTGAACTTCCGGTATTTGGATTAAGGTTTATCATGCCTACATTGGCTGATAAATATATGTATGAAGGACTTTCTGGTGAAACTTATCCGGATCGTATGGCAGGAGCTACAAGAGGGGTGTATGAGATAGATGATTTAAGTCTGACACCATATCTCGTTCCACAGGATTGTGGTATGAGAATGAATACTGATTGGGTAGAAGTGTCAAGACACACTAGTCTCAACAATAGTAGAAAAGAAAACACAGTACAGACATTAAGAATTGAAAAAGGTATAGATGCTTTCGCATTCTCCTGCCTTCCTTATACAGCAAGTGAAATTGAAAATGCTTTGCATCAAGAGGAACTTCCAATTGCGAGAAGAACCGTACTTTGCATATATGGTGCAGTAAGAGGTGTAGGTGGTATTGATAGCTGGGGAAGTGATGTAGAAGCTGCATATCATATTAATGCAGAAGAAGATATCACATATTCCTTTGTGATTTGTTAATAGAAATGAGGTGTTAGGATGCAGACGGAAATAATTATTAAGACAATAGAAGATGGAAAGTTAGATGACAGATTATTGGATATTTATGTGGATTCCACAAAGCTTATATATCAGAAGAAACGTTATGTAAATGCCATCAAGGAATTTGAAAAGCATTATGGCATGGGTGATGCAGAATTATTCAGTGCACCGGGAAGAAGTGAGGTGGGTGGAAACCACACGGATCATCAACACGGAGAGGTTTTGGCTGCATCCATTAATCTTGATACCATAGGAGTTGTACGTGGAACTAATGATAATCAAATTAGAATTATATCCGATGATTACGACGAAGTGGTTATAGATGTTGAAGATTTGGAAGCAAGACCAGAGGAAAAGGAGACAACAAAAGCATTGATAAAGGGAGTTGTTGCTGGTTTTGTGAAAGGTGGATATAAGGTTGGCGGATTTTGTGCTTATGCTACCAGTGATGTCTTGATTGGAGCAGGACTTTCTTCTTCAGCAGCATTTGAAACATTAATCGGAACTATTCTTTCTGGTCTATATAACAATATGGGTGTTTCACCAGTTGAGATAGCAATTATTGGACAGTATGCCGAGAATGTTTATTTTGGAAAGCCTTGCGGTCTTATGGACCAGATGGCTTGCTCAGTAGGCAATTTGGTTCACATTGATTTTGGATATCCTAAAAATCCACAAGTCGAGAAGCTTGATTTTAATATGAATGATTATGGTTACAGTCTTTGTATCACAGACACAAAAGGGTCGCATGCAGATTTAACTGATGAATATGCAGCTATTCCAAAGGAAATGAAAGCAGTAGCTACTTATTTTGGAAAGGAAGTTCTTCGTGAAGTAGATATGATGGACGTTGTAAAAGCGATACCGCAGTTAAGAGAGAAACTGGGGGACAGAAGCATTTTACGAGCACTCCACTTCTTCACTGAAAACATGAGAGTACAAGAAGAAGTGACTTCTATGAAACAAGGGAATATAGAAGCTTTTTTGAGGATTGTAAAAGCTTCTGGGGATTCATCCTTTAAGTATTTGCAGAATGTGTATTCAAATGGTGATGTGATGAATCAGAATATCTCTGTAGCACTTTTAATGAGTGACATAACACTAAAAGATGCTGGTGTTAGCAGAGTTCACGGAGGAGGATTTGCAGGGACTATACAGGCATTTGTAAAAAATGATTATGTTTTACCTTACAAGATGCAGATGGATAGTATTTTCGGAGAAGGTTCCTGCAAGGATTTACGAATTAGAAAATATGGTGGTATGAAGGTATTGTAATAGGAGGATAAAACCATGAAAATTTTAGTGTTAGGTGGAGCCGGATATATAGGTTCTCATACAGTTTATGAGCTAATTGACGAGGGACATGAAGTAGTTGTTATTGACAATCTTCTCACAGGATTTGTTGAGGCAGTACATCCACAGGCCAAGTTCTATGAGGGAGATATCCGTGATAGAAAGTTCTTGGATGACGTATTTTCAAAGGAAAAGATAGACGGAGTTATACATTTTGCGGCTAGCTCACAGGTGGGGGAGAGCATGACTAATCCGCTTAAGTATTACAATAACAATCTTTGTGGAACGGAAGTTCTGCTGGAAAGCATGGTTGAACATGGAATTGATAAAATTGTTTTTTCATCCACAGCAGCTACTTATGGTGAGCCAGAGAGTATTCCTATTATGGAAACTGATAGAACCCTTCCTACTAACTGTTATGGCGAGACAAAGCTTTCTATGGAGAAGATGTTTAAGTGGACTTCTAAGGCACATGATTTGAGATATGTGTCTCTTAGATACTTCAATGCTTGTGGTGCACATCCAAATGGAAAAATAGGAGAAGCACATAATCCAGAGACACATTTGATTCCTCTTATATTACAGGTGCCAAATGGAAAGAGAGAGTACATTTCCATATTTGGAAATGATTATGAAACAAAGGATGGAACTTGTATCAGGGATTATATTCATGTAAATGATTTGGCCAAGGCACATATTTTAGCTATGGAATATCTGGCAAAAGGTGGAAGGAGTGATATCTTTAATCTTGGAAATGGAGTAGGTTTCACTGTTAAGGAAGTAATTGATGTAGCAAGGCAAGTTACAGGACACCCAATTCCAGCAAAGGAAGAACCTAAAAGAGCTGGTGACCCATCTACACTGATTGCGTCAAGTGCAAAGGCAAAAGAGATTTTAGGGTGGAAACCTAAGTATGCAAATCTACACACAATAATTGAGACAGCTTGGCAGTGGCATAAAAATCATCCAAATGGATATTAGATTTAATGTATGGAGGGTTTTGGAATGGATAAGTTGATTTCAGAATTAGTAAGCTATGGAATTGAGAATGGATTAATAGATGATGACGATAAGGTATATGTGATAAACAGATTGTTAGAGCTGTTTGGTAAGATGGATTTTACATGGAGCAAGGAGCAGGTAAGACCTGTACATTTGATTCTTGAAGATATGATGGCCTATGCTGTAGAACATGGAATTATGGAAGATGACACCATAACTACTAAGGATTTGTTTGACACAAAAGTTATGGGACTTATTACACCTATGCCTTCTTCGGTAAGAGCAAAGTTCAAGGCGTTATATGAAGAAAATCCAAAGCATGCCACAGATTATTATTATAAGCTTAGTCAGGATACAAACTATATAAGAAGAGATAGAATCGAAAAAGACGAGAAGTGGACAACTGACACAGAGTATGGTCAGATTGACATCACAATAAATCTTTCAAAGCCTGAAAAGGATCCTAGAGACATTGCAAGGGCAGCTTCACAGAAGAAAAATGATTATCCTAAATGTTTACTTTGTGTGGAAAACGAGGGATATGCCGGACATGTTAATCACCCAGCAAGACAGAATCATAGAATTATTCCTATAGAGTTAATGGGATGTGATTATTATCTTCAGTATTCACCATATGTATATTATAACGAGCATTGCATAGTGTTCAATAAGCAGCATACACCTATGGTGATTGACAAGGCTGTATTTGGAAAGTTGCTTGACTTTGTAAGACAATTTCCTCATTACATAGTGGGCTCTAATGCAGATTTACCAATTGTGGGCGGTTCTATACTTAGTCATGACCATTTTCAGGGTGGTGGTTATGAGTTTGCTATGGCAAAGGCACCATATGAATATATGTTTAATATAGATGGATACGAGGATGTCACCACAGGAATTATAAAATGGCCAATGTCAGTCATTAGATTACAGGGTGAGAATGCAAAGAGAATAGTGGAATTATCGGATTATATTTTAAGTTCATGGCGTGGATATACAGATGAGGATGCATTTATTTTCAGCGAAACAAACGGTGAACCACACAACACAATCACACCAATTGCTCGTATGAATGGTAATTTATATGAGATGGACTTGGTCCTTAGAAATAATATTACAACAAGTGAGAAACCATGGGGTGTATATCATCCTGACGAAAAGCTTCATCATATTAAGAAAGAAAATATTGGACTTATAGAGGTTATGGGTCTGGCTGTTTTACCTGCAAGATTAAAAAAGGAAATGCTTCTTTTGGAGGAGGCTATTTTAGCCGGAAAGGATATAAGAGCAATAGAAGACATCGAAAAACACGCAGACTGGGTGGATGAGTGGTCTGGAAAATATGAGATTACTCCTGATAATATAAGTCAGATATTAAAAGATGAGATAGCAAATGTATTCATAGAGGTCTTAGAGTGTGCGGGTGTATATAAGCGCACAGAGGAGGGAATGAATGCATTTAAGCGTTTCATAGCTTCTCTTTAATCAAAGGTGAGGAGATGAATAGATGTATCCAGCATATGAAATACGAAATAATGAAATCGCTTATGAATATAAAAATTCGGTACATGTTCCTCCTCACTTACACGAGGCCATAGAGATAGTGTATGTAACAAAGGGAAGTGTGGAATTAGGTGTTGGAAAGGAATTGTATCATTTGGATGAGGGTGATATGGGAATCGTGTTTCCTAATATCATCCATCACTACCAGGTGTTTTCCCAAGATGTAAATAAGGCAATATATTTGTTTATTGAACCTTCTTTGCTTGTAGGTTTTCAAGATGATTTGAAATCCTATTGTCCAGAGAATCCAGTTATCTCAAAACATAAATTGCAGGATGATATTGCATCTGCTATAAAAATGCTTACCCAAATAGACAATAATAACTTTATTATGAGCCATGCTTATGCACAGATGATAATGGCATATGTGGTTACTACTGTGAGATTAGTAACAAAAGATTCTGTTAAGGAAGATAATTTGATTTACAATGCGGTTTCATATGTGGCGGCAAATTACAGTAAAAGTATATCACTGGATAAAATGGCGTACGATTTAGGGGTAAGTAAATTTGCTCTGTCACGTATGTTTGCTAAAACTTTTCATTGCAATTTTTGTAAATATATAAATAAGACAAGACTAAATTATGCGGCATCCTATCTAGAAAACTCAGATATTTCTATTACCGAGATTTGCTTGGAGTGCGGATTCGAAAGCCAGAGAACTTTCAACCGTGTGTTTAAGGAAGAATATAAGATGACACCTAGAGAGTATAGAAAATACCTGCAAGAAAAATGTAGAGGATGAGATATGATGGATACTTTAAAATAGATATATAATTAATACGAAAGAGGGCAAGAAAATGCTTCTTGCCCTCTTTTTTATTGAAAAGAGTATTAATGTGATGTAAAATCCCTATATACACAGAAATTCGCGGACAAAAATGGAGAAAAATATGAGTAGAGTTGAAAAAACTAAGGACAATATTACAAAAGATGATATATCAATATATTTGGAGAATCAGGAATATGTGGCAAATAAGTATGTTATGAAGTGTTTTACAGTTTCTATACTGTTGTATATTATAGCATTTTTTCTCAACATACTGGGAGTGTTTGTTATAGACCAGGATATTATGAGAGCTGGAGTGATTCCATCTTTGATTATCTATGCAATTGTACTTATATCCACCCGATTTATTTCTTTGTCAAATGAGAAAACTAAATATTATATTTTATTTACCATAGTACTAGTGTTTACCATTATGAGTGTTTCTATTACATATCATCTAGTGCTTATAAGCTTGTTGCCATTCCTTTATGCAACTCTTTATTCCTCAAGAAGGGTTATGATATATGTTTATATTCTTACGGTTGTAGGCACTATTATAACTGTATATGGAGGATATTATTACGGCTTGTGTGATGCCAATATGACATTGCTCACAACAGGTTCCTTGGATGATTATGTGACAGACGGACAGTTTAATCTAACAACTATAAACCCTAATCCGTTGGTAAACTTAATGATTTTCTTTGTGCTACCAAGATGTCTCATTTATATTGCTTTTGCGGCGGTATGTAGTAGTATATTTAAGATTGTTAGTGGAAGTATAGAAAGGGCAAGACTTACTGAAGAGTTGGCTAAAGCCAAGGAAGAAGCAGAAAATGCAAGTAAAGCAAAGAGTCAATTTCTTGCTAGAATGTCTCACGAAATCAGAACCCCTATAAATGCTGTAATAGGAATGAATGAGATGATAATCAGGGAGAGTCAGGATGATAATATACAAAAATATGCATCAGACGTTAAAGATTCATCCAAGGTTCTTCTCGATATTATAAATGAATTGCTGGATTCCTCAAAGATTGAATCAGGTATGATGGAGCTAGTCCCAGTTCAATATAGGATGGATAGTCTGCTTGGAGACTTATACAATATGATTTTCCTTAGAGCAGATGAAAAGGGTTTAAAGCTGGAGTTTGATATAGACCCAGATATGCCTAGAGGATATTTTGGAGATGATACTCGAATCAAACAGGTAATTATTAATCTTTTAACAAATGCTGTAAAATATACAAATGAGGGTACAGTTACTCTCAAAGCAAGCTGTACAGCTCAAGGAGAGAATGCAATAATTCATATCGAAGTAAAGGATACAGGTATAGGCTTTAAACCAGAGAATCTGGAAAATATTTTTGGAGAATTCAAACGTTTTGATATGTCTAGAAACAGAAATATTGAAGGAACTGGTCTTGGTATGAACATAGTTCAGCAGCTCCTTAAGCTTATGGATAGTGAACTTAAGGTAGTCAGCGAATATGAGAAGGGCAGTGAATTTTCTTTTGATCTTAAGCAACAGATTGTGGATAGAGAACCTATAGGAGACTTTAAAAAGACTACGGAAAAGGCTGAAAAAGAAGAAGCGGAACTTGTAGAGTTTAAAATTCCTGATGCGAAGATTTTAGTGGTGGATGATAATTTGCTCAACCTTAAGGTGTTTACAAGATTGGTAAAGCATACAGAAGCTCAGATTACGGAGGCTACCAGTGGAATGGAGTGCCTAGAGCTGCTTAGGGCTAATTCTTATGATGTTGTATTTCTTGACCATATGATGCCGGAGATGGACGGTATAGAAACTCTACATGTGATTAAAGAGGAAAAACTTTGTGAGAGCACACCTATAATTATGCTTACTGCTAATGCTATTTCGGGAGATAAGGAGAGATATTTGGCAGAGGGCTTTGATGACTTTATATCAAAACCAGTTATACCTAAGGATTTAGATCAGATGTTGTTACATTATTTGGTGCGAAATAGATAGATTAGTTTGAGATACCAATATAGTAAATGAAAAGGACGAATATGTACAAAATATTATTAGTTGATGATGAAAATTTATTATTGGATAGCTTGGAGATAATCCTATCCCTAAATGGTATGGAGATAGTGGGGAAGGCTAATGATGGCTATGAGGCGCTGGATATTTTGGCGGATACCCAGTGTGATATCGCCTTGGTTGATATTAACATGAAAGGTATGGGCGGTATTGAGCTTATTGGTCACATGAAAGAGAAACACAAGGATGTGAAGATACTTGTGCTCACTACATTTTATGATGATGACAATATCACCAATGCCATAACCGGTGGGGCCGATGGTTATCTTCTTAAGGATAGTGGGAAGGACACTATTCTTGGTGCAGTAAATCAGATAATGGGCGGTGTGACAGTCCTAGACCAGAAGGTTATGATAAGGCTTACCCAGCTTATGAGTGGGGCAAAGGTGGCGCCGGATTCTGGAAGTAGCTCTTCTAGCACCCTAGAAAATTTGGCTCAGGATATAACAGAGCGAGAAAAAGAAATATGCAGCTTGCTGGTGGAAGGACTTACCAATAAACAGATTGCCCAAAGACTTTACATATCTGAGGGAACAGTTAAAAATTATATTTCCAATATATATGACAAGACAGGAATCCATGACAGAGTGAAGCTTATAGTGGCACTTAAGGATTCGTAGATAAAAGAGGAAGAAAAATATGCTACAAACCATCATAGACAATTTCATAGTGGTTATACTTACTCTTATATGTGTATTTAGATGTAGTAATCCCACATTGCTTATTATATTGGCAGGTGTTTTGATGGTGGCGGTAACCTTTACATCCTTAGATGAAGAGAAAAATAAGCTGGTAACTTTCTTCAAGTTTTTAGTGGTGATAGCCTTTGCTATTGTGTCTGAAAGCTTTGTGGGATTTGGTGTTTTTGCCCTTATGGATGAGCTTATGAAAAGGTACAAGCTAGTGCTTGCAGCCCTTATCTATATGGCTGTAAATTTATTTGTTTACAGGGAATATACCACTGCTTGGGTGATTCTTTTTGCTATGTTCCTTTTGTTGGAGTTAGCTTTACTTCTTGTAATAAAGTGGGCAATTGATAAGCAGGAGCAGCGAAAGAAAGAAGATAGAAGAATTCTTGAAAATTCCAACATAAGAGAGATGCATGAAAAAAGAGTGAATCAGCAACTGGTAAGACAGAGCTATCTGGCGGAGAAAAATGCTAGACTTTTAGAGAGGGAGAACATAAGTCGAAACATACATAATAGTGTGGGTCATTCTATAACTGCGGCGGTTATGACCCTGGATGCGGCGGATATGCTCTACGAGG
>JAGBBM010000038.1 GCA_017938485.1 Lachnospiraceae bacterium | reverse complement strand
TATTCCAGAGTCAGCTAAGATTGACCTTATCATTTCACTTATTACACTTAAGTACACTCAGTCAAACTCAGTTTGCTACGCAAAGGGTGGTCAGGCAATTGGTATCGGTGCTGGACAGCAGTCAAGAGTTCACTGTACAAGACTTGCTGGACAAAAAGCTGATAACTGGTTACTTCGTCAGTGTCCAAAGGTTCTTAACCTTCCATTCCTTGACACTATCGGACGTGCAGACAGAGACAATGCTATCGACAACTACATTGGTGATGAGTATATGGATGTTCTTGCTGAGGGTGCTTGGCAGAGAGTATTCAAGGAGAAGCCAGAGGTATTTACTGCAGAGGAAAAGCGTGCTTGGTTAGACCAGATGGAAGATGTAGCTCTTGGTTCAGATGCATTCTTCCCATTCTCAGATAATATTGAGAGAGCAAAGAAGAGTGGTGTTAAGTACATTGCTCAGCCAGGTGGCTCAATTCGTGATGACGCAGTTATCGAGTGCTGTGACAAGTATGGTATGGCTATGGCATTTACAGGAATTAGATTATTCCACCACTAATATTTGAATAAATATAAATGTATATCAGGCTATAGAATCCTTATATCTATAGCCTGATTTTTAGTTGCTTTTTTATAAGCCATAGGAATTGCATCTTGAAAAATGACAAATGTCACATTACAAATTTACATTATTCACTTACAACCTCTTGAAAGAAGTAGTAATATGAGTACAAGGAAAAAACGGAGGTAAAAGCTATGAGCGAAACAGTAGTAAAAATAGAAAATCTAGTAAAAAGATACAAAGAGGTTCTTGCAGTAGACCACTTCAACCTTGAGATTAAGGAGGGTGAGGTGTTTGGATTACTTGGACCGAACGGTTCAGGAAAGACCACAACCATCAATTGTCTCTTATCACTTCTTTCTTATGACAAGGGAGATATCGAAGTCTTTGGTAAGAAGATGACACCTACTAATTATGAGGCAAAGAAGAACATCGGAGTGGTTATGCAGAATGTAGCTGTATATGATGAGCTTACAGTATATGAAAATGTAGATTACTTCTGTGGATTATATATCACTGATAAGGCTACAAGAAAGCAGTATGTGGAGGAGGCGCTTGATTTCGTTGACCTTCAGGACTTCAAGAAGTTCTATCCTAAGAAGCTTTCAGGTGGTTTACTTAGAAGACTTAACATAGCTTGTGGAATAGCTCACAAGCCAAAGCTTATCATAATGGATGAGCCAACTGTAGCAGTTGACCCACAGAGTAGAAATAAAATCCTTGAGGGTATTGAAGAACTAAATAGACAGGGAAGTACAATTATTTATACATCTCATTATATGGAAGAGGTTGAGCAGATTTGTACTAAGATTGCCATAATGGATAAGGGCAAGAATATAGCTCTTGGAACCAAGGATGAGCTTAAGAAGATGATTAAGAATACTGAGACAATTACCATTGAGATGGGTGGAATCAGTGAGGAGCATATGGGAGCTATTGCCCAGATTAATCATGTATACGATGTTAGCTTTGAGGATGGTAAGCTTGTTGTTAAATGCAGCGGTGGCAAGCATAACTTAATCAGAGTTATGGATTATATCAACCAGCATGATATCCCATGTGGAAGAGTATATTCTGAGCTTCCAACATTGAATGATGTGTTCCTTGAAATTACAGGAAAAGAGCTTCGTGACAAGGAGGTATAAACTATGTTTTGGCACAGTTTTAAATACAGTTTAAAAACAACCTTAAGAGATAGGGTTCAGATGTTTTGGAGCTTTATATTTATAATTCTTTTAGGTACCCTTTTTAGAGCAACCTTTGGTAATGCTTACGAGAAATCAGAGCTTCGTTATAATATTGAGGTCGTAGCTTACATAGAAGATGAGTTCATAATGGAGAATGTATCAACTATAATAGAAAATATTACAGTTGATGAGGCAGGAGAAAAGAAGCTTTTTGATATAACCTATGCAAGTAGTATGGAAGAGGCTGAGGAGCTTTTTGATAAGTCCGGAGCAGGACTCTTATATTCAGAAGAGGGTAATCTCAAGCTTATTGTAAAAGAAAGTGGTATAGATGAAAGTATACTTTCAGGTGTTGTAAGCCAGTATCATCAGATTATAACTGTTATGAAGGATGTGGCAGATAAGCCAGCAGAGGTTCAGGCAGCAGTTATGGAACAACTTATGAATGAAGCTTCGAAAAATGTGGAAAAGTCAATATCTGATGCAAATATGGATGCTTTTGGTCAGTATTTCTTTAATCTGATTACTATGGGATGTCTTATGGCAGCTACAGCAGGAGTAACATTTACTATAAAGAATCAGGCTAACCTATCTAACCTTGGAGCAAGAAAGAACTTAGGTGGTGCAGGTACCTTTGCTCGTACCTTTGGAGGACTTGCAGCAATTTGGTTAGTACTTAGCATAGTTACTATACTTGCCTTTGGATACTTATTGATTATAGGAGTTGACTTTGGTACAAGGATACCGGCAGTAATACTTACAATCATTGTAGGTAACTTGCTTGGACTTTCAGCAGGATATTTTGTTGGAAGTATTGGAAAGCTTTCAAAGAGCGTTAAGGATTCAATTGCTGTATTATTCTCAGTATTCACTTGTTTCCTCAGTGGACTTATGATTATGGATATGAGAATGTTAATAGAACTTAATTGTCCAATTATAAATGACATTAATCCTGCAATCTGGATAAGTGATGCATTCTATTCATTGGTAATCTATGACACTTACGATAGATATATTCAGAATATGATTATTATGACAGCATTTTCATTAGCTTGCTTGGTAGGC
>JAGBBM010000037.1 GCA_017938485.1 Lachnospiraceae bacterium | reverse complement strand
GGAGGTGAGAATTATGGCATTATCAATGGCACTTAATGGAGAAACAAAGGTTATACAGAGATTTATTGGCAGAGAAGATGTCATAACACGTCTTAGAGAGATGGGCTTCGTGCCAGGTGAGATGGTTCAGGTTGTTGGCAATAATCCAAGTGGACTTATTCTCCTTGTGAAAGGTGTGAAGGTTGCATTGGACAGAAGTCTTGCTTCTAGAATAATTGTTTGTGATTAGAAAGGAAATGCGCTATGACATTAAGAGATTTAAAGCCAGGACAGTCAGGTGTGGTTGCTTCTATCGGTGGTGCAGGTAATATCAGAAGACGAGTTCTTGAGATGGGTGTTACTCCAGGAACTAAGATTGATGTTATTAAGGTTGCTCCCCTTGGAGACCCTGTTGAGGTTGTTCTTAGAGGATATAACTTAAGTCTTCGTAAGGAAGAGGCAGAAGCTATTACTATGCAGTAATTTGTTTCTGGAAATGGGCAGACTATAGTCTGCATATTATTTGGAAATAGAGTTAGTTGATACTAACTAAAGTTTAAGGAGGCATATGGTGATAAAGGTAGCATTAGCAGGTAATCCAAACTGCGGAAAAACCACATTATTTAATGACCTGACCGGATCAAAACAGCATGTTGGTAACTGGCCTGGTGTAACTGTAGATAAGAAGGAAGGTACCTGTAAGAAGAACAAGGAAATTAAGATTCTCGACCTTCCTGGTACATACTCACTCTCACCTTACTCAGCAGAGGAGATTGTTGCAGGTGAGACTATTACTAATAAGAATAGTGAGAACATTGATATAGTTCTTGACATTATTGATGGTACATCTATTGAGAGAAATTTATACCTTACTCTTCAAATTATGGGGACAGGAATTCCTATGGTAATCGCTCTTAATATGATGGATGAGGTAGAGGCACAGGGAACAAAGATTGATGTAGAAAAGCTACAAGAAGAGCTTGGCGTTAAGATTGTACCTATGGTTGCAAGAAGTGGAAAGGGTCTTGATGAAGTGCTTAAGGCAATTGAAGAGGTTGCTGCTTCAAAGGCTACACCAAAGAACCTTCCTATATTTGATGAAATTAAAAATATTGAGGCAAATGCCAAGACTGATGAGGAAAAGGAAGAGGCTGAGATTTCAGTTGCAGACCTTCGATATAAGACTATTGATGATATAGTGGCGAAGACTGTTAAAAAGAGTAAGGCGCCTACAGATATTAAGAATACTAAGTCAGATAAGATTGACAAGGTACTTACAAACAGATTCCTTGGTATCCCTATATTCCTTGTAATTATGTTTGCTATGTATGCATGTACATTTAGTGAGAATTTCTTATGGCTTGGAATTAACAGTCCAGGTATGTGGCTTGCAGGCGTTGTAGAAGGTGCCTGGGAGTGGGTTGTAGAAGGTATTGCAGGTCTTATAGAGGGCGCTTCACCTTGGGTATATGCTCTTGTTGTTGATGGTATCTTAGCTGGTATTGGAGCAGTTTTAGGTTTCATGCCACTTGTACTTGTGTTATACTTACTTATGTCTTTCTTAGAGGACAGCGGTTATATGGCAAGAGTTGCATTTATTCTTGATAGACTTTTCAGAAAGTTTGGTCTTTCAGGACGTTCATTTATTCCACTTCTTATGGGTATTGGATGTGGAGTTCCTGCCATTATGGCAACTAGAACTCTTGAGAAGGAAAAGGATAGAAAGATTACAGCTACTATTACAGCATTTATGCCTTGTGGTGCTAAGCTTCCTATCTTTGCAATGTTCTTCTCTACTATGTTTGCAGATGACAATCAGACATTGCTCAACTACTCAATTTATTTAGTTTCAATTGTTGTAGCCATTATTGTAAGCTTACTTCTCAATAAGCTTGTATATAAGTCAGAAACCTCAAACTTTATTATGGAGCTTCCACAGTATAGAGTACCTACTATTAAGAGTGTACTTATCCATGGATGGGAGAAGGTTAAGGGCTTCGGTAAGAAGGCTGGTACAGTTATTCTCTTATCAACTATACTTATTTGGTTCCTTTCAAGCTTCAATGTGGATTCCTTTAACGGAAAGAACAAGGAAGCAAATGAAGATGGCACAGTTATGTGTGAGATGGATGACAGTTTCCTTGCATCAGCAGGTAAGGTTATTGCTCCTATCTTCAAGCCACTTGGTTTCGGTGAGTGGAGACCAGCGGTTGGTGTTGTAACTGGTTGGATTGCTAAGGAAAATGTAGTTGTTACATTTGCTCAGTTGTATGAGGAGGATGTAACTCAGGAATATCTTGATGAATACTTTGGCGCAATGGAAGCTGATGAACTTGAGGAATTGGGCTTTGAAGGTGGAGAGTACGACCCAGAAGCAGCATATGATATCTATGTTGAGGGTACACTTTTTGAAGGTGCAGATGAAAATGCTCTTCCTACTATGAGAGATGATATCAAGACTAAGTCTGCAGCATATGCATATATGGTATTTAACCTCTTATGTATGCCATGTTTTGCAGCAGTTGGTGCACTGAAAAGAGAGCTTAAGACCTGGAAGGCAACTGGATTTGCAGTTGCAGTTCAGATGGTTACAGCTTATGTTGTAGCTCTTCTTGTAAATGTTATTGGAGGATTGTTCTAAGTGGTAGATGCAATAGTTATTTCTATAATACTAATAGTGGTATTTTTGGTTGTACGAAGTATGATTAAGGATAAGGCAAAAGGTGCCTCCGGTTGTGGTTGTGGATGCAGTTCCTGCTCCATGGCTGGCCAGTGTAAAGGTAATGCATTAAAAGAAAAAGATAAATAGATATTAAACCTATTTGAAAAGTTGTAGCTATAATGTTATAGTAAATGGGATTAGATTAATATATATTGAGAGGATTGAGTATGAGTACGTTAAAATCACTTATTCTTGCAGCAGGCAAGGGAACAAGAATGAAATCAGATTTGCCAAAGGTAGTTCACAGATGTAACGGTGAGCCTATGGTACACTATGTTATAGAGGCTTCTAAGGAGGCTGGAGCTGATAAGGTTTGCGTTATAGTTGGATATAAGGCAGAAGAGGTGCAGTCTGCTATTAAGGAACCTGTAGAATATGCTCTTCAGACTGAACAGCTTGGTACAGGTCATGCAGTAAAGTGTGCCAAGGATTTTATTGGCACAGAAGGAAATGTAATTATTCTCTGTGGAGATACACCTCTTATTACAGGAAAGACACTTACAGATTTGGTAGACACTCACAATAAGGGCGGTTACGGCGTTACTGTTCTTTCAGCAATTCTTGAGGATGCAACCGGTTATGGTAGAATTGTAAGAGATGCAGAGGGAGATTTTGCAAAGATTGTTGAGCATAAGGATGCTACAGAGGAAGAACGTCTTGTAAAAGAGATTAACTCAGGTATGTATGTGTTTAATTGCAAGGCACTTTCAGAGGCCCTTGATAAGCTCACTAACGACAATGCAGCGGGAGAGTACTATCTCACTGACACTATTGAGATTATTAAGGAGACAGGCCTTAAGGTAGCGGCTATGGCACTTACAGGTTCTGCTGTAGATGAGATTCGTGGAGTTAATACCTTAGAGCAGCTTGCTGAGGCAGAAGAGATTATGAAGAATCGATAGGTGGTATAATGAAGATAATTGTAGGACTTGGTAATCCTACCCGTGAGTACGAGGGTACAAGGCACAATGTAGGATTTTCAGTAATATACGCTATAAGCGACAAATATAATATAAAGGTGGACACCAAGAAGCACAAGGCACTTATAGGCAAGGGTATTATAGAAGGCGAGAAAGTTATTCTTGCTATGCCACAGACCTATATGAACCTAAGTGGTGAAAGTGTGAGAGAGCTTATTGATTACTACAAATGTGACAATGAGGACGTTATTGTCATATATGATGATATAAGCTTAGATGTGGGCAAGCTTAGAATTAGAGCCAAGGGAAGTGCCGGTGGACACAATGGCATAAAGAGTATTATTTCCCATCTCGGCACTCAGGAATTCCCACGAATCAAAGTAGGCGTAGGTGAAAAACCAGCCAGAATGGATTTGGCTGATTATGTACTTGGTCGTTTTTCAAAGGAAGAACAACCACTCATTAGGGAAAGCGCTGATAAAGCCTCAGATGCTGTGGCTCTTATGCTTAGAGAAGATATATCAGCAGCTATGAATAAATTTAATTAATTTTGGAGGTTTCTTAAGATGCAGGCAATTAAGGCAGCATTTAGGGAAGACCCAAGATTTGAAAAGCTTCAGGAATATATAGAAACAGGGAATTATCCACTTCATGTGTGGGGGCTGGATAAGCGTGTCGCACCACTTCTTATGGAGAGTGTGGAAAGAAGAAGCCCTGTCAGGCTTATTGTGACTTACGAGGAAAAGAGAGCAAGAGAAATAGTAGAGGACTACAGATTTTATGACAGAGAGGTTTTTTACTATCCGGCAAAGGATGCTCTCTTTTACTATGCGGATGTTCACAGCAATGCAACTGTAAAAAGTCGTTTGGAGATATTTAAAAAAATCGCCGAGAGAGAACCCGTTACAGTTGTAACCACTATTGAGGGACTTATGGATAAGATTCCGGCACTTTCTCATATAGTGGAAAATGTAGTTACTTTGTCTGTAGAACAGTCTCTTGATTTGAAGAAATTTTCTAGAAAGCTTACAACTCTTGGATATGAAAAGGTAACCATGGTTGAAACTCCAGGGCAGTTTTCCGTAAGAGGAGGTATAGTTGATATATACCCTCTTACTGAAGAGTGCCCTTATCGTGTTGAGCTTTGGGGGGATGATATTGAGTCTATAAGAAGTTTTGATGTGGAGAGCCAGCGTTCTATAGAAGAAGTAAAAACTGTGAGGATATATCCTTCCTGTGAGATGGTGCTTGATGATGGAAGAATTGATAAAGGACTTGGTCTTATATCTAAGGAACATAAAGCTCAGGCAAAAAAGCTGAAAGAGGAATTTAGAACAGAACAGTACGCTAGACTAAACAAGATGGTGGAGAGCGTAAAGGAAGAATTAAAGGAATTTAACTCTACTATGGGATTAGATAGTATGGTGGAGTACTTCTACGATGATACAGTGTCTTTCCTTGATTATATTCCAAAGGAAGCAGATATATTTGTGGATGACCCGGAGAGGGTTCATCGACAGGCTGTTGTATACACTCAGGAGTTTGCTGCCTCTATGGAGGGAAGACTTCAGGGCGGTTATGTACTTCCCACACAGGCAAATGTTTTATATGATGGAAAAACTATTGTGGAAAGATTGGCCTTAAGAAGGACTATTCTCTTGTCAGAAATTTATGCTAAGCAACTTGCGTGGGCAGAAAAAGAAAATGTAATGATAGCAACCAAGGGGCTCGTAAGCTATAACAATAGCTTTGAGGCACTTCTTAAGGATATTGCTAACTGGAGCAAAAAGAAATACAAGGTTATTATTCTTTCACCTTCTGCTACGAGGGGAAAGAGAATTTCCAGTGACCTAAGAGATAATGATGTGATTGCACATTTCTCTGAAGATAGAGAAAAGACTTTAAAACCAGGTGAGATAGCTGTTTTTAGAGGAAGGCTTGAAACAGGCTTTGAGGTGCCGGAATGTAAGCTCGCAGTGATAAGTGAGGCGGATATATTTACCTCTAAGGAGTTAAAAAAGAGAAAGAAACTCCCTAAATATAAAGGGGATAAGATAAATAGCTTTACAGATATATCCGTGGGAGATTATGTTGTTCACGAGCGACATGGTGTAGGCATCTACCTTGGTATTGAGAAGGTTGAAACTGAGGGTAGATTAAAAGATTATATAAGTATTGAGTATGCAAAAGGCAGTAAGCTTTTTGTCCCAGTAGAACAGCTTGAAATTATTGGTAAGCTGTCTGGAAAAGAAGGGGTTAAGCCAAAGCTTAATCGTCTTGGCGGAACCGAGTGGGAAAAGGTAAGAAGTCGCGTAAAAGGTCATGTGGCAGAGATTGCAAAGGAATTAGTGGAGCTTTATGCCATAAGAGAAACCAGCAAGGGCTTTGCTTACAGTGAGGATAGTCAGTGGCAAAGGGAGTTTGAGGAGCTTTTCCCTTACGAGGAAACCTTAGACCAGCAAAAGGCAATCGATGATACTAAAAAAGATATGGAAAGCGACAAAATCATGGATAGACTTATCTGTGGTGATGTGGGATTTGGAAAGACTGAGATTGCAATAAGAGCTGCATTTAAAGCAGTTCAAGACAATAAACAGGTGGCTTATCTTGTGCCTACAACTATTCTTGCAGAGCAGCATTATAATACTTTCTGCCAACGTATGAAGGATTATCCTGTCAATATAAAGCTTTTATCTAGATTTAGAACACCTAAAGAGATAAAGGAAACATTGGCACAGTTAAAGCAAGGAACAGTTGATATAGTTATAGGAACTCACAGACTTCTTTCAAAGGATGTGGCTTTTAAGAATCTGGGACTATTGGTTATAGATGAGGAACAGCGATTTGGTGTTAAGCACAAAGAACAGATAAAGCAGATGAAGAAAAATATAGATGTGCTTACCCTTACAGCTACCCCTATTCCTAGAACTCTTCACATGAGCTTGGTAGGACTTCGTGATATAAGCTTGCTGGAGGAACCACCAGTAGATAGAATGCCTATTCAGACATATATTATGGAGTATGATATAGAGTTCGTTAAGGAGGCCATTAACCGAGAGTTAAATCGAAATGGTCAGGTTTACTATGTTTACAATCGTGTTAATACTATAGAGGATATAACTGCTAAGCTTAGAAGTGTGCTTCCGTCAGCAAGAATTGAATTTGCTCACGGTCAGATGAATGAACGTGAATTGGAAAATATTATGCACGCCTTCAACAAACAGGAAATAGACGTGTTGGTATCCACTACTATAATTGAGACAGGTCTTGACATTCCTAATGTTAATACTATGATTATTCATGATGCAGATAATTTTGGGCTGTCCCAGCTCTATCAGCTTAGAGGAAGGGTAGGTCGTTCCAACAGAAGTGCCTATGCGTTCTTGCTTTACAAGAGAGATAAGATGATTAAGGAAGTGGCTGAAAAACGACTTAAGGCAATTAGGGAGTTTACAGAACTGGGTTCAGGATATAAAATATCTATGAAAGATTTGGAGATTCGTGGAGCTGGAAATCTTCTGGGCCAAGAGCAGTCTGGTAATATAGAAGCAGTGGGCTATGACCTTTACTGCAAGATGCTTAATGATGCTATAAAGAGACTTTCTGGGGATGAAACCCAACCAGATTTCACTACAGCTATAGAGCTTCCTCTCGATGCATATATTCCAGATACTTATGTGAAGAATGAATATATGAAACTAGATTTGTACAAGAGAATTTCTAAGTGCGAGACAAGAGAGGAAAATGATGCTATACTAGAGGAGGTTAGGGATAGGTTTGGTGAACCGCCAAAACCATTCTTTAGACTTTTGGATGTTGCATATCTTAAGGCGTTAGCTAAAAAAGCATATATAACAGATGTCAAATTTATTGATAATGAGCTTAGGTTTATTATATGGCAGCAGGCCCCTGTTAGGACTGAGCGCATGGATATGCTTCTTAAAAGATATAAAGGAAGTATGAAGTTTGTTCCAGGCAAGTTTGCGGGATTTCATTTAAAGGCATCCAAGACTATACAGGAAGAATTGATTGCGATTACACAAAAAGCTATAGAAGATATAATGTTACTTACAGAAGATTAGTATATATTAGGAGGATAGCTATGATAAGCCTTAAACACCATAACAGATATATGAAAAGGATTGTGCTATTATGTTTGCTAATCCTTGCCACATGCCTTGTGGGTTGTGGAAAAAAAGAGAAGTCCAAGGAAGAGGCAAACTACACTGGAACCTTAGTGTTTGCATATGGAGATAACTACGTCACAAAGGGCGAGGTATATATCTATCTCAACACTCTGGCAGAAAGATATGAGAAACAATATGGTGAATATGTGTGGGATACTACCATCACTAAAGAGGGTCATGAGGAACCTATCACCATGGAGGAAGCTGTAAGAGAAGAAACTGTTGCTGAGATAGTGAGAGTGAAAACTCTTGTGGCTCAAGCCGAAAGCTTTAAAGTGTTTTTAACTGAAGCTGATGAGGTGGCACTAGAAGAACAGGCAAAAGAATTTTACGATGGTTTAACAGATGCTGATATATCTAAGATGGAATTATCTGAGGATATTGTATATAAGGTACTCTGTGAAAATGAGATTGCGAATCGAGTAGAAGATAGATTGCTTTTAGACAATCCTGTTGAGGTTTCTGATGAGGAAGCTCGTATGACTACCTTTTACGATATGTATTTTTCCTGCTACACTATGGATGAGAATGGTCTTATAACACCATTTACAGAGGAAGAAAAAAAGGTGCAATATGAAAATGCCTTATCGGCCTGCAGTACTCTTGCCACAGCTAATATAGATGAGGACAGAGAGGCAGAAAATATTGCTAATCTTGCGGAGTATTATAAGCTTGAGGAAGCAGGGGAGTATACCATATCTCCACAGGATATTTTAGATACCTATGGTCAAGATATATACGATTTGTTATATTCTATGAAACCTGGTGATTACAGCGGAGTTATGGAGACAGAATATGGATATCATGTATTCCAGATGATAGCTTTAACGGATCAAAAAGCTACACAGGCTAGAAAAGAAATTATGACAGATGAAGCGATAAATGAGCAACTCTCAAGTAGCTTATCTGCATGGAAGAAAAAAATAGACTCAGAATTTTCTTATCCTGAGTCTGTTGATATGAATGTATATAATTCAATAACTATAAATTAGTGAGTACCTGTTGAACCGAAGCCACCAGCGCCTCTTTCAGTGCTATCTAACTCGTCAACAGTGTTAAATGCAGCTGCGATGTATGGTGTAATTACCAACTGAGCGATTCTTTCGTTTGGTTCGATTGTGGCTGCATTTTTGCTGTGGTTGTGAAGGGCAACCATGATTTCACCACGATAGTCAGAATCAATAACACCAACCTTATTGGCAGGAGCAAGTCCTTTTTTAGATGCAAGACCACTTCTTGCATATATGAGTCCTGCATAACCTTCTGGAAGTTCCATTGCAAGACCAGTTGGAACGAGGAAGGTATCTCCTGGTTGGATAGTTAAGGCGTCACTTATACAAGCATATAAGTCAGCACCTGCTGCATTTGCAGAACCGTAAGTTGGGATAGTTGCATTATCTTTGAGTTTCTTTACATTAACAGGTATATTTGTAACCATTATATCGTTCCTTTCTCTTCCCAAAGGACAACTTCGTCGCCCTCCATTGATTTTTTTACATCTATTATTCTCTGATTAGAAGACCCCCTAAATCTAAGGGATAAATTCTTTAATTCTTCCACAAATTTACCATCAACAAGAATATCAATATAGGAGATAAGCTCTCTTGTTTCTGGCCATTTGACTAGCATTTTTTCTTTTACATCCTTTTCAAAGTCGTAACCAGTCCAACACCAGATATCCTTTTCGGGATACTCCTCTTTGACACGTCTTACTAGAGGTAAGATACCCTGTTGGTTGGTGTATTCAAGAGGTTCGCCACCTAGGAGGGACAGGCCCTTTATATGACTTGGCTTTAGATATTCTAGAATTTCCTCTATCTGTTTTTCGGTAAATAGTTCCCCGTAGTTGAAATCCCACGTGGCTGCATTGAAACAGTTTTTACAGTGATGAGTACATCCTGATACAAAGAGTGATACTCTAATACCTGGACCGTTGGCAACATCAATATATTTTATATCAGCATAATTCATATATATAATCCTTTCGTAAAAAGGTAAAATATTGGGAAACACAGCAAACTGTATTTCCCAATGAAAAATATCTTAGTAAACTCTAGTACGAAATTACAGGTGAAGAGTACGTTGTTTGATTTCCTTTGTCTTACCTACGTTCCAGAAATTCTCGCCTAAGTAACCACAAGTACGTCTTGTAACATTCATCTTAGAGTGGTCTTTGTTGCCACACTGTGGGCATACCCACTCGTTGTTATCGTCTACAATGATTTCACCATCGTAGTCACATACATGACAATAATCAGACTTAGTGTTGAACTCTGCGTACTGGATATTGTCGTAGATAAATCTAACAACTTCTTCAAGTGCATCAAGATTGTGTCTCATGTTAGGAATCTCTACATAAGAGATAGCACCACCAGATGAAATATTCTGGAATTGACTCTCGAATCTAAACTTGCTAAAGGCATCAATCTTTTCACGGACATCCACATGGTAAGAGTTAGTGTAGTAACCCTTGTCTGTAACATCCTTAACTGTACCAAAACGCTCCTGATCGATACGAGCAAATCTGTAGCAAAGTGACTCTGCAGGAGTGCCGTATAAACCGAAACCAAGACCTGTATCGGCTTTCCACTTCTCACAGGCAGCTCTAAGTTTCTTCATAACCTTAAGAGCGAATTCCTCACCACCTGGTTCTGTGTGACTTACGCCTCTCATAAGCTTAGTAACCTCATAAAGACCAATGTATCCAAGTGATATTGTTGAATAGCCATCATGTAAAAGCTTGTCAATCTTTTCACCCTTCTTAAGACGAGCGATTGCACCGTACTGCCAGTGAACTGGGCTTACGTCTGAAGTGATGCCGTGAAGTGCATGGTGACGACAGATAAGTGCCTCGTAGCAAAGTTCAAGTCTTTCATCGAGGAGCTTCCAGAACTTGTCCTCGTCGCCCTTTGCAACAAGACCAATCTGTGGAAGGTTAAGACTTACAACACCCTGGTTGAAACGTCCTTCCCACTTATAGTTACCGTTCTCGTCCTTCCAAGTAGAAAGGAATGAACGACATCCCATACATGAGAATACATTGCCTTCGTAGTTTTCACGCATCTTCTTAGCTGAAATGTAGTCAGGGTAAAGTCTCTTAGCTGAACACTTAACAGCAAGCTTAGTTATATAATCATACTTGCCACCCTTTAAGCAGTTATGCTCATCAAGAACATAGATAAGCTTAGGGAAAGCAGGAGTAACATAAACACCCTTTTCGTTTTTGATTCCTTCAAGTCTCTGACGAAGAATCTCTTCGATAATTGTGGCGTTTTCTTCTACATACTCATCCTTTGGATCTAAGTTAAGGAAGAGTGTTACAAATGGTGACTGACCATTTGTAGTCATAAGTGTATTAATCTGATACTGAATAGTCTGTACACCTGAACGAAGCTCGTCGTTTAATCGATCCTTTGCCATCTTTGTAAGAATTGCGTCGTCTATAGTATCGCCAAAATCCTCTACTAATTTGTTTTTGTATTTTTCGTAACTCTTGCGAAGATATTTGCCTAAATGTCTTACATCAACTGACTGGCCACCATACTGGCTGCTTGCAACGGAAGAAATAATCTGTGTCATAACTGTACAAGCAACCTGGAAGCTCTTAGGGCTCTCGATAAGCTTGCCGTTCATAACTGTTCCGTTGTCTAACATATCACCGATATTGATAAGACAGCAGTTAAAGATTGGCTGAAGGAAGTAATCTGCATCATGGAAATGCAAAACTCCCTCGTCGTGAGCCTTTGAAATCTTTTCAGGAAGAAGAACTCTTCTTGTGAGGTCCTTTGATACCTCTCCAGCAATTAAGTCTCTCTGAGTAGATGCAACGGTTGCATTCTTGTTGGAGTTTTCCTCCATAACATCCTTGTTACGATTTTGGATGAGACTTAAGATAGAGTCGTCTGTAGTGTTTGCTTTACGAACGAGCTCTCTTGTATAACGATATATGATATAGGTTTTGGCAAGAACGAACTTACGCTCATCCATGAGCTTTTGTTCAATGATGTCCTGAATGTCTTCAACCAACATACGGGAACGATTCTTTGCTTCAATGCCCTGTACAATCTCCTCGATTTTTTCGTCAGAAATTTTCTCGCATGGTTCTACCTCTGCGTTAGCCTTCTGAATGGCTATGACGATTTTTGATCGATCATAGGTAACTGTATGACCGTCTCTCTTGATAACTTTCATGATACCCTCTCCTAAATATAGTGTTTTCAATATATACATAAATTTTGTATAATTCCACAAATGGGCGAATAGCCCTATGGTTTGTTATTATAGCACTAAATATAGTGTTTGTCTACCAAATCTAGTATTATTTTTTAAAAAATTTACAAGATGTTGTATTTTTAGACGCATTGTGAAAACATACAAAAAAGTGTAAAAACACCATATATCAAGGGTTGCAGGGAAAAGAGTTTACATAAATTAATCGAAAAATCAAACACAAGATATAGTGGTTGGTGTGTATATATTGTGAAAAAAGTAAAAGCATCTTTATTTTTTGCATAAATTGTGATATAAAGATTAGAGAAAAAATAAACATTCATATATGGAAGGAAATACAACAATGAAAAAGAAGTTTAAAGCTGTTGGTTTGATTGCAGCTCTTACTATGGGACTTACACTTTTTACCGGATGTTCAAAGGATGGCAAAGTTAATCAGGACGATATGGTAGAAAAGTATGCTGGATACTGTGAACTTGGCGAGTACAAGGGTGTTGAATATGTGGCATCTAATATAGAAGTTACAGATGAAGTTTTAGAGGCAGAGATAAATTATCTCTTGTCCGCTTATGCTACTGAAGCCGAGTCAACTACAGGTGTAGCCGAGATGGGTGATAAGGTTAATATCGACTTCATTGGTAGTGTGGATGGAGTTGAATTTGAAGGTGGCTCTTCTGAGGGTATGGGATATGACCTTACTCTTGGTTCAGGAACTATGATAGATGGATTTGAAGAGCAGATAGCGGGACATGAGGCAGGAGAGACCTTCAATATAGAAGTTACTTTCCCAGAAGATTATGGCAAGGAAGACTTAAATGGCAAGGATGCGGTATTCCAGATTACTATTAACACAGTAACTGAGATGGTTCTTCCTGAGTACAATGATGAGTTTGTATCAACTTACACTTATTTTGCAACAACTGAAGAACTTGAGAACGCTATTCGTGAAAACTATGCAGAAAATGATAAAAATATTAACAGAGCTACCATAATAGAAATTATTATGGATAACACTACAATTAAGGAGTATCCACAGAAGGAGTTAGAAAAGTTAATCGACGAGACTATGACATCTGTTGAGGAAGAAGCAGCTGGTTATGGTATGGATATGGAGACATATATATTAACTTTGTATGGTATTTCAACTTTAGAGAATTTTGAGATATACATTGGCGGTCTTGCAGAAGATTTTCTTGATGAGAAGATAGTTATCTGTGCCATAGCTGAAGCAGAGGGTATTAGAGCTACTGATGAGGAGATAGATGCAAAGAAAGCTGAGATGATGGAAAGCCTTAATTTGTCTGAGGAAGAACTTTACAAGGTTTATAGCAAGGAAGATGTTATGTACTATGCATTAGCTGATAATGTATATGATTTCCTCCTTGAGAATGCTTCACCTACTGAATAAGATGTAGACTTAAGTTAGGATATTGACAATTATTTTATATAGATGATATGATTTTGTTTGCTTCAAGCAGTCGTGGCGGAATTGGCATACGCGCATGATTCAGGTTCATGTCCACGTAAGTGGGTGTGGGTTCAAGTCCCATCGACTGCATTAAGCACACATATCAAAAAAGCTGGGAATGGTACTTTCCTAGCTTTTTTTGTTGTAGAAACATAAAAAAAATGGTATCATATACCATGTATAAATATTTTTTAGAATAGGAGAAATGTTATGAGAATACTTGTTGCCGGAGGAGCAGGTTTTATAGGTAGTCACACCTGCGTAGAACTTATAGAAGCAGGTTATGATATAGTTGTTTTAGACAATCTTATTAACTCTAGTAAGGAGGCTATCAAACGAGTAGAAAAAATCACAGGTAGAATGATTCCGTTTTATCCAGTGGATTTACTTGATATAGATGGCTTAGAGGATGTTTTTGAAAAGGAAGATATTGATGCAGTTATACATTTTGCAGGGCTTAAGGCGGTAGGAGAGTCTGTGGCCAAACCTTGGGAGTACTACAATAACAACATCACAGGAACGCTTAATCTCTGTAAAGTTATGAAGGAACATAATGTTAAAAATATTATATTTAGTTCCTCTGCTACAGTTTACGGAGACCCAGCAGAGATTCCTATAACTGAAAAATGTCCTAAGGGAGAGATTACAAATCCTTATGGTCATACAAAAAGTATGCTGGAGCAGATGCTCTCAGACATATACAAGGCAGACCCAGAATGGAATGTGGTGTTGCTTAGATACTTTAATCCTATAGGAGCACATGAGAGTGGACTCATAGGAGAAGACCCAAGCGGAATACCTAACAACTTGGTTCCTTATATTGCGAAGGTAGCTGTTGGACAGTTGGAAAAACTAGGTGTATTTGGCAATGATTACCCTACAGTTGATGGCACAGGTGTAAGGGATTACATTCACGTGGTTGATTTGGCTAAAGGTCATGTAAAGGCCTTGAAAAAGATTGAAGAAAAGGCTGGACTTAACATATATAATTTAGGAACAGGACAGGGCTATAGTGTACTTCAGGTGGTTAGTGCTTATAGTAAGGCCTGCGGTAAAGAGATTCCATATGAGATAAAACCTAGACGTGCAGGGGATATAGCAACCTGTTATGCAGACCCTACAAAGGCAAAAGAGGAATTAGGTTTTTGTGCTGTTTATGACATAGACAGAATGTGTGAGGATTCATGGAGATGGCAAAGTATGAATCCAAAGGGATATAGAGACTAAGTGGAGAGGATTATGAGCAAGAAGATTTCTTCCAAGTACTTAAAATTAAATAAGGAAGACCTGAAAAAAAGGGTGCTTAAGGCTAGGAAGAAATATATTCCTAAGATACCGTCTTATATAAGTAAGAAATTTCAGGTGGATGAGTTAGTTGAAGGTGGGCATAAGTGCTATCGTATTGTTCCCCAAGAAAATTTTGGGGGCAAGTATATAGTATATCTTTACGGTAGCGGAATGTGTAACAACATATCTGAAAAACAGTGGGAGTTTATATACAAGCTTGCCATAAAAACTGGAGCAGGACTTTTTGTACCTATGTATCCTCTTGCACCGGAATATTCTTGTAGAGAGCTATTTAATATGTTGACTAGAGCATATTCCAATTTTGCAAAAAGCTTTGACGTAAAGAAGATAGTTCTTCTTGGTGATGCTTCAGGAGCAGGACTTGCCCTTTCTCTAGCTATGCTGGCGTGGGAGGATGGCTATAGAAAGCCTGACCAGATGATACTTCTATCCCCTATGCTTGACACTGAATTCTTTGACCAGGAATTAGAAAGTGAATTGAAAGAGTGTTCTGCAAGGGGAGACACTATATTTTACAATGACGAAGTGAAGGATTTCCTAAATACATATTGGGTTAAGGATTATGCTGTAAAGACAGAGTATACAAGCCCGTATTATGGAGATTATATGGACCTTTGTGATGACGTGGTGGTTTTCACAGGAGAAAGGGATATATATCACTGTTATGCGAAGTCTTTTTACAATAAGGCAAAACAACAGGGCTGTAATATAAGATTTTTCCAGTTTGCAGATGAGTATCACAATTTTATGATGGATACAAAGTCTAAGAAACAAAAGCTGGCCAATAAGTATCTTGTAGATGTTGTAAATGGTACCTATGATGCATCTGTTAAGGATCTGTTCCCTATAAAAAACATTGCGTACTGGAGTAAACATCATCCAGAGGCTATCAAGGATGTGTGGGCGGAAAAATTCATATATGAAAGCAAGATAGATTTTTCTAAAATTAAAGATAAGATGAATGAATATAGAAAGCTTCTCATGATATCTAAGCATAGAGCCTGCGATAACTATGTAGAGCAATTTATCAAGAAATATCCTAAGTGCACCATAGTTAATGTTGGCTGCAGACTTGATAATATGTTTGGTCGTTTGGATAATGGAAGAATCAATTGGTATAATGTTGATACACATAACACTATATCTGTAAGACGAGCTATGTTTGGAGAACCTGCCCGTGAAAAAACCATAGGTAGAAACATAATGGATTTTTCTTGGCTTGATGAGATACATTGTAAGCGTAATCAGGGACTTATGTTTGTGTTTGATGATGCTCTTACTACCTTTAGGCTTGGTCAGATAAAGGAGCTTTTTTCTCAGATAAGATTTATGTTCCCTGCGGCGGAGGTGGTATTTACAGCCACTTCTCAGGATGCCACCACTCATTATAATGCACATTTTAAAAATGAGGTGTGGTCAAGAGGCAGGATAAATATGTCCATAGATGATACGCAAAAGATTATATTTGGATGGAGACCAGATTACAGAATTATGGCGGAAGAGCCATTGATGAATTATTGTCCAAGAGTAAAAATCAAGAAAATGCGAACTAAGTTTGCGAAAAAATATAATCTCGTAACATATAATCATAAGATTATTCACTTGAAGCTTGGAAGAGAGGAATACGACATAAGTATATAATTAAAAACTATCAGATATTACTCTGCTAATATTTGGTAGTTTTTTGCATTGAAAGGAGAGCCTATGTTAAGTGCAAAAAATCTTGTAAAGACTTTTGAAAAAAATGAAAAAAAGGGAAAGAAAGTTTTGTTTAATGCAGTAGACGATGTGTCCATAGATGTAAATAAAGGCGAAATAATAGGTATACTTGGGCCCAACGGCGCAGGAAAGACCACTCTTCTTAGAATGCTTGGAAATCTTATGAAACCTACATCGGGAGAGGTTTCATTAATAGAAGATGGAGAGGTTGTATCTGACGAGAGAACAATAAAGAAAAATATAGGCTATCTCTCTGGAAATACAAAATTGTATGGAAGATTAAGTACCAGAGAACTTCTTCAAATCATGGGCAATATATATGATATGAGCAAGGAAGAAACTGATAATCGAATAGAAGAAATATGCAAAATTCTTAATTTGTCTGAGTTTATTGACAATAGAATCGAGAAACTATCCACTGGACAAACTCAGAGAGCGTCTATATCAAGATGTCTCATACATAGTCCAGAAATATATATATTTGACGAACCTACACTAGGACTTGACATACTTAGCAGTAGTGCAATTATCGAGTTTATAAAGAACGAAAAAAAGAAAGGGAAAACAGTGGTGTACTCTACTCATTATATGGAGGAAGCAGAAGCCATATGTGATAGAATCATATTTATAAACAAGGGCAAAATTATATGCCAGGGAACTGTGGAGGAGTTAAAAAAGGTTACTGGGGATGAAAGCGTGAGAGATGTATTCCAAACTCTTATAAAAAAGGAGGGTGTGGACTATGAATTTTAAAATTATAAAAGCTTTATATAAAAAAGAAATATTAGATGTTTTAAGGGATAAAAAAACAGTCCTTATGATGTTGGTTGTGCCTCTTGTGTTGTATCCTTTGTTAATTGTGTTTGGACTTCAACTGATGACCAAGATATCCACTGATATGGAGGAACAAAACTATAAAATCGGAATGGATTTTGAAGAAAAAAAGCTTACAGGATTGTTTGAGGCAGAGGATAAGGATGTAGAGGGCTATTCCATAAGTCTAGTTAAAACCGACGAGCCAAAAGATGCCTTGGCAAAAGGTGAGCTTGATGCTTATGTGACAAAAGAAGTTGTAGATGGTGAAGAGACCTTTGTTGTGTGTTATCTTTCCGCAGACACTAATTCAAGTTATGCAGCAGATATAATCATAGAGGTGCTAAATGAGTATTCCCTCAGTATAACAACAGATTTGATTGAAGATGCGGGACTTGATGCTGAGTATGTACTAAATCCAATAAGTCTTGCGGCAAGAGATTATTCCAGCAATGAAGAATCTGCAGGAAACATTATGGGAAGCTTAGTTCCTTTTATGCTTGTTACAAGCTTACTTATGGGAACTATGTATCCCGCCATAGATACTACTGCTGGAGAGCGAGAAAGAGGAACCCTAGAAACAGTGCTTACTCTTCCGGTTACTAATCAAGAGTTGTTTTTTAGTAAGTTCCTTACAGTTGCTACAATAGGTATCGCATCAGCTATTCTTAATATTATTTCCATGGGAGGAGTAGGGGTTTATATGTATAAAACCATGCTGGGATTTTCCGGTAGAAATGGAATTGATATGGGACAATTTGTTCCGGGAATAATTATCTGTGGATTATGTGTGCTTGCATTTGCTGTTTTTATAAGTGCTATATCTATGTGCGTTTGTGTGTTTGCCAAATCATATAAGGAGGCAAATAACTACATAACACCTCTTACTTTAGTGGTTATGTTTGCGTCCATGGTTTCGATTGTACCTAATGTGGAGCTTACTTCCAATATGGCCCTTGTACCAGTAGTTAATATATGTCTGCTCATAAGAGATCTTTTAGTGTTTAAGTTCAATATAACAGTTATTATGTTGGTGCTTGTAAGCAATATAATATATGGTATGTTGGCAGTGGTTTTACTGGGTAGAATATACAACAGCGAAGCCATCTTGTTTGGGGATGGAAGTGCATCGGTACAGATATTTGAGAAGCGAAGCAATATGATAAAGGGTGGCGTTCCTACCTTGGGAGATATGTGGCTTGTACTTGCCATATCTCTTGTTGCGATGATTTATGTTGGAGGAGCGGTACAAATTGAATTTGGATACTATGGAGTTCTTGGAACCCAGTTCATAATTTTGTTTGTTCCAATTTTATATGCTTTGTACACGAAAAAGAGCTTGGTGGAAACCTTCAGGCTAAGAATGTGTAAGGCTAATGCTTTTGTAGGCGGATTACTTATGATTGCGGGAACTATTTTGCTGGGTATGATAGTGACTGGTATTGCAGGGATGATATTTAAAAATAGCGCTACAGAGCTTACTGAGTCCATGGAATATCTTTTAGGAGATAGTTTTATAAAGACGCTTCTTGTGGTGGCTGTTGCTCCTGCGATTTGTGAAGAACTTATGTTTAGAGGATTTGTATTTTCCTCTTTGGAGAAGAAGTGTAGTTACAAGAAAGCTATAGTTATAGGTGGTGTGCTTTTTGGGGCATATCATATGAATATTGTTCAGTTTTTTACAACTGCCTTTATAGGAATGGTGATATGCTATGTGTCTTATAGGTCAAAGAGTATATTCCCAGGCATGCTAATGCACTTTTTAAATAATGCTCTGTCCTGCTTTACTATGTATTATCCGGATACCGTAAAGAAGGTTGCACCTATTCTTGTGTCAGAGACAGTGACTCTAAATGACATGGTTTTAATGGTACTAGTTGGACTTGCACTTATATATAGTGGAGCTTATATTCTAAATATGAAAAAAGTGGAAAAAAATTAAAATATATTGCCCTATTTCGTTGTTAAAAAAATGTAAATGTGTTAAAATGGAAAGAGGTTTATGAAAAGGGTTTCTACACGTATGAGAGATAAAATTCTAAAGGCTATAATATATATATCTGCGGGAGGAATATTGGTCTGTATTGGCCTTATTATAGGTCTTAACATTAATCTTGCGAAGACCTCTCCGAAGCTTGTTAGTCCCGAAGGTTATACGTGGACTTTGGATAGTGATTATGAAGCACAGATTATAGATGATAATTTTTGGAGGTTTGTTGATGCCAGCTATATCTTAGTAGGTACACCACCGGATTGTCAGTTCTATAAGATAGTAAAGGAAGTTCCTAGACATGATTATAACGTGGATAACTTTTATATAGATGACGGAAGCGATGCTATGTATTATCATAGTGATGATGGAACAAGAGCATCTACTATAGCTATTGATATATCTACGTATCAGCCTTATGTTGATTGGGAAGCGGTTAAGTCAGCTGGGGTTGATGTGGTTATGCTTCGAGTGGGCTTTAGAGGATACGGAACAGGTCGAATTGTGCTTGATGATATGTTTGAAGAACATGCGGCAAACGCAACAGAAGCTGGACTTACTGTGGGTGTATATTTCTTTAGTCAGGCTATAAGCTACGAGGAAGGTGTTGAGGAAGCGCGATTTACCCTTGATGCCATTAGAAAATACAACATAACAGGACCTGTGGCAATTGATACAGAGTATATAGATGCTGCTGATGCAAGAACCATAGATCTTGATATAGAATCCCGAACAGATAGTGTTGTGGGATTTTGCGAGACTGTAAAGAGTGCTGGATACACACCGATGATTTATGCTAATCGTAATTGGTTTGTTCAGTGCCTTGATATGACAAGACTTGGAGATTACAAGCTTTGGTTGGCGCATTATGCTAATCAGACAGATTTTCCATATCTATACACCGGCTGGCAGTACACCAATGCCGGTTCTATACCGGGTATATCCGGAGAAGTTGATTTGAATGTATGGTTTGAATAAAAAACAGGGATGGATTTTTTATGAAGGAATGGTTGTCGTCATTTGATGTAGCTGCAATTTTCTTGCTCCTAATCATAATGATATGGTTTTTAACTGAAAAGAAGGTGCCCCTTAAGAGCCACAGTACTTACTTCTGTTTGGTGGCCATGATGCTTATGGTTACCGTTTTGGAGATGGTGGTTTCGTATATGGGCACAAAGCATGATGCCACAGAATCCATAGGGTATACGGTACTTCTTATTTGGTATTCGGTAGCTATTAATCTTATGCCGTCAATGTTCGCATACTACATAAGCCTTGTTGCTAACTTTGACCGAAAAATCAAGAGAACCTTCAAGACAATATGCCAGGTGTGCTTAGTAGCTATAACTGTTATACTGGCTCTTAATCCGTTTTTGAAGTGGGCATATTATTATAAGGGAGATACCTACGTACAGATGCCTGGTAATGTTATTATACAGATTATAAATGCCACTATGGTATTGTTGGGTATCGTTGCAATTATGAGATTTACCAGCCAGATAAGCTTACATAATGCTTTGATTATTATATTGAGTATAGCTATGTTTATAGCTGCATGGTTTGTACAGAAGGAAACAGGAATAAAAGCATTTGCATTTTTCTTTGCACTGTGCTGTGCAACACTTTATCACTATCTTCACAATCCAGGCGTTATATTGGATGCGAAGACTAATCTTTACAACCGTAACTTCATGGGTGAGTATTGCACAAGTAAGTTTACCGATGGCAAGAGATTTGGCGTAATCGTAGTTGCTATGGATGACTTCAAATTTATCAATAAGACATATGGAGTTGATACAGGTGACGAACTTTTGAGTCAGATAGCAAGATTTCTAGATTCTCTTAATAAATCCAATGTTGTGTTTAGATATGGTTCTGACCAGTTTTGTATCGTACTTAACAAGCATGTGTCAAAGATGGAAAGTGTGGCTGAGGAGATTCACGAGAGATTCCTTCACCCATGGTATTGTGATTCTGCAGCGGGAGCTATGATGTCCGCGTCTATATGTTGCATTGAATGTCCAAAAGATGCAGATTCATACGGAGAGTTAGTTGAAGTTATAGACTACTCTATGGCAGTTGCCAAGAAGAATAAAAAGGGTGGAATAAGCTGGGCTACCGATGTAGAGCTTGATAAGATTCGTAGTGACAAAGCTGTAGAAAAGGCAGTTCGTCTCGCTATGGATAGAGATGAGTTGATGGTGTATTATCAGCCTATATATTCTGTTAATCACAGCGGATACAACTCAGCAGAAGCGCTTGTTAGACTTAAGGATGATGAACTTGGCTGGATATCACCGGAAGTATTTATACCTATAGCAGAGAAAAATGGTATGATAGTTGAGATGGGTGATATGATTCTGGAAAAGGTCTGCAAGTTTATTAGAGATAATAAGCTTAAGGATACCAGCATAGAATATGTGGAAGTAAACATAAGCTCCATACAGCTGATACAGGTTGATTTTGCGGATAGGGTAAAGGCTATACTTGAAAAGTATGATGTTAAACCAAGTCAGATTAATATCGAGATTACAGAGACCGCGACTATAGCATCTATGTCTGTTGTAAAAGAAAATATTAACAAGTTGGTTGAGTACGGCATAACATTTTCACTTGATGATTATGGCTCTGGTGCATCTAACATCGATTACATCAACCGTATGCCATTTAAGATAATTAAGTTAGATAAGTACATAATATGGGATGCCTTCAAGAATGATAAGGCGGGCATTACATTAGAATATACCATAGGTATGCTTAATGCTCTGAAGCTTCTTATCGTGGCTGAGGGTGTTGAAACAGCCGAGATGAGGGACAAGCTAAAGGAGATAGGTTGTCACTACATGCAGGGCTGGTATTATTCAAAAGCAGTATCAGATATAGAATTTATGCAGCTGATACAACAAAATTAAAATTACATATTCCAAAGACCGTAAGCAGGTATGTTGAAGATGTTGTTATCAAGACCTACCTGGGAAAGGGAAACTTTTATAGAAACCTCCGAGGCATCGTTTTTGCTCTTGAAGGTTTTTATATTTTGTGCCTTGGTATTTTCCATGAAACGAATGTCCACAGGAACAGCTGCATTGTTGCCCTCATAAACAAAAGGAACTCTGGCAGTAGCCTTGGAAACCCAATAATAAACAAACCCAACCTTGTTGCTGAGCTCTTGGAATATATATTGTTCTGCTACGGCACCATTTTTTTCAGCGAATATCTCTTCCAAAGATATAGTATCGTTGGAAGGAAGACCATAGGTTGCTCTAAGGAGTCCGTGGTCAATCATAAAAAGCTCGAAGGATTTGTAATCTACGTAGCTTTCTAATGGCAACTTACATTCTGTAAGTCTAGGCAACTTTCTGGCAAGACCTAGATTGCACAGATTAAATGTTGCATCAGAATACTCTCTGCTTCTAGCATTTTCATCGGCAAAACGGTACATAAATTTTTTGTTGTCTCGCTCTAATTGAGCAGGCATACTCTTCCAAATTCTGCGGCAACGACTTGCCATAGCAGAAGGAAAAGATTTTCTGATAAGACTTTCGTACTGTTCTATAAGTTCCAACTGAAGCTTACGAACCTCGTCAAAATCCTTGCTTTTAATATAGGCTTTCACAATACCAGGCATACCACCCACTACCATATAGTCTCTAAGCATAGAAAGAACAGTCGCTTCTTCTACAGGATTTAAAGGGGTGGATTTGGAGTTTTCTATAGCAGTTACAAGAGGGGTTGCCTTGTTTGCTATGAGGTATTCGTCAAAGGTCATAGGACGCATACGAATTATGTTAAATACATCCTTGTGATGATACTCAAACTCAGTGATAACCATAGAGGAAGCAATTAAACATATGGCGTAATTTCTGTGCATCTTAGTGTACTCGTAAAATAGTTCACCACAGTAAGGGATGTCCTGAACCTGATCAAATATAAGAAGAGTCTTAGTGAAATCCACATCGCCAAAGTACTCTTTCAAAGTATAATCAATAAGAGCTATGGCTTTTGCTTTGTCCTCTGAGTCAGAAAGGATATTCTTAAAATGGGAATCCTTTGACAAATCAATAAGCTTATAGTCATCAAAAAAGCCGGTGGCAAAATCTGTTATAGTCCAGGTTTTTCCTACACCGCAAGCTCCCTTTATATATAAAATTCTTTTTCGTGGCTCCTCGTACCAGGCTGCCAAATCATTAATTACGTTACGGTACATTAATAATCCCCCATTTGCTTGTTATAAAAGTAAACGAAAATAAGAAAATAGTCTCGTATACCTTTATATTTTAGTCAATAATTATTAGTGTGTCAACTAACATAGGATTTATGCTTCGATATAAAGCAACATTTTTTTTCAAAAGGCTTTACAAACAAAAAAATAGTTGTATAATGAATAATTGAAAGGGAAGGCGTATTTTATTATGTTAGAATGTAGTTTTGACATAAAATTTAACATATATGATTACTTTTCGATGACTAGGTGGTGCAGATAACAATGTAGTTGTTATTTTGTACTACTTTTTTTGAGGAAAAATGATGAAAAAGATAGAAAAGGACATTGTTGATGTACATTGTCATATTATGTATGACGTGGATGACGGCTCAAAAAATCTTGATATGTCAAAGGGTATGATTGATATAGCATACGAGGAGGGCATCAGGGGTATTATACTGACCCCTCATTACAACAAGCGTTTTTGGACCGTTAGTAAAGACAAATATATTGAAACATATAGACAGATAGAAGCTGTGGTTGCTGATATGTATCCGGATATGAAGATATATATGGGATGCGAGATTTTTTATGGTGAAGATACCTTTGATGAGTTAGAAAAGGGACTTATACCTACCATGGCACAAGGAAAGTATGTACTGGTTGAGTTTATGACCACAACCTCATATAAAGTCATAAAAAAAGCTATTATGGGTATACAGCAAAGAGACTATATACCGATTATAGCCCATGTGGAAAGATATGACTGCTTGGTGGAAGATATAGAGCTTGTGGAGGAACTTGTGGAACTTGGAGCCTATATACAGGTTAATGCATCAACTATAGATGGAACTCACGGCAAGTCAGGAAAGAAGATGGCAAAGAATTTGCTGAAACGTCAGCTTGTACATTTTGTGGGTACAGATGCCCATAGAGATGACATGAGGACACCAAGAATTAAAGATGCATATAGATATGTGCAAAAAAAATTCGGCGAGGAATTAGCAGATAGAATTTTTGTGGAGAATCCACAGTATATCATAAATAATACATATATAGAGGAGTAGTTATGGAAAAGGAAAAAGATGAGATTGAAATAGACTTACGAGAGGTCATGGGACAACTTTGGTCCAACGCAATAATTATTATATTGGCAACCATTATAGGTGCCTTGGGAATGTACTATATAAGTGCAAATTTTATTGATTACAAGTTTATGTCCAGTACAAAGATATATGTACTTAATCAGCAGGATAGCCAGACAGTAACATACACAGACTTGCAGACTGGTACACAGCTTACAAAGGACTATGCAGAGCTTGTAAAGAGTAGAACTGTAACTACAAAGGTTATAGCAGAACTTGACCTCAACAATCGTTACGAGGATATGGAAAACTTAACACCAGATGATTTGGCAGCTATGATAACTGTTACTACTCTTACAGATACCCGTATTATAGAGATATCAGTGACAGATACAGACCCTACTAGAGCACAGGACATCGCAAATGCAGTGCGAGTGGCAGCATCTACCCATATAGCTGATGTTATGGATATTGAGGCTGTAAATGTAGTTGATTATGCAAACTTGCCAGAGGGACCTATCAGTCCAAATCCAGTTAAGAATGCGGTGATTGGTGCCCTTCTTGGATTTATTCTTTCTGTGGGTATTGTAGTTGTGGTGTTCTTGCTTGATGACACTATAAAAAATCCAGATGACGTAGAAAAGTATTTGGGACTTTCAGTTCTTGCTTCTATACCATTTGATGAGACTATGGTAACTGTTGGAACAAAGAAGAAAAAAAGAAGTGCAAGTGTTGCTACAAAAAGACTTAGTAATTCTAGATAGAAAGGACAGAGGATAATATGCAGGAAGTAGTTATTGGAAAACTTAAAAAACTTAATTATACCTCTGAGGAGGAATACAAAAGCCTAAGAACAAACATACAGTTTTGTGGTAAGGATGTAAAGGTTATAGGTATAACCAGCTGTATCCCAAATGAAGGTAAGTCCAGTGTGACTCTTAATATAGCTCGTACCATAGCGGAAACTGGTAAGAGAGTTCTTCTTATAGACTGTGATATGAGAAAATCAGTTCTTGTAGGTAGATATCGTATCAGCAAAGTTTCAAGTGGTTTATCCCACTTCTTATCAGGATATAGAGATTTGGATGAGGTGCTTTGCCAGACCAATATCCCTAACCTATATATGATACTTGCTGGTCCTGTGCCACCTAACCCATCAGAGCTTCTTGGCTCTAACGGATTTAAAAATCTTATTAGAGGTGCTAGCGAGAAGTTTGATTATGTTCTTCTCGACACACCACCTCTCGGAAGTGTAACAGATGCAGCGGTAGTGTCTCAGATATGTGATGGTATGTGCCTTGTTATGACTGCAGGAGCTATAAGCTATAAGTTTGCTCAAAAGATAAAAGAACAGATGGAAAAAACTAATTGCCGTATACTTGGTGTCATCTTAAATAAGGTTAAGATAAAGAAGAATGGATACTATGGCAAGTACTACGGCAAGTACTATAAAAAATACTATGGTAAAGAAGATGGAGGAGTGTAAGAGATGAAGACTAAGATAACTATAGCACTAGCTCTTGTAACGATTCTTCTTATGAGTATATGTGTTGTTTCATTTATATCAAGGGATACAGAGGCACCGGAGATTACATTGCCGGAGGCAGATATAACATATGAAGCAGGAACAGACCAGTCTATACTTCTTCAGGGAGTTACAGCTTATGATGAAGAGGACGGAGATTTGTCAGATAGGGTGCGTATATATGATATAGCTGTTCTTGAGGATGGAGTGAGAGCTCAGGTTGTATATGCGGTTTATGATGAGAGTTATAATCTTGGAAAGGCAAGCTGCATAATAAACTACGTGGCAGTCGACAAGGGAAAAGATGTTGTTTTAGATGCTACGGAGGAAACCACAGAGGAAGTAACTGAGGAAGTTACAGAAGAGGCAACGGAAGCAACTGAGGAAGAAATCGAGGAAGACACAGAAGAAGATACCGATGAAGAAGCAGAGGAGGATTCGCCATCTCCAGTTATACGTCTTACTAACAGTGAGGTTCGTATAGAGGAAGGTGGAAGATTCAATTCTCTTAGCTATGTTGAATCGGCAACAGATGATGAGGATTCAAGAGAATATCTCTTCAGAAATATACATATTGATGGTTCCTATGATGTGGATACAGCAGGGGAATACACACTTACATATTATTGTATGGACTCTGATGGAAATGAGAGTAATAAGGTAAAACTTAAACTTATTGTTCAGAGTGAAGAAGAGGAAACAGAAGAGTTAGAAGAAAGATAATATAGTATACATTTTTGCAAGGGGATTGTAAGTAGGATGAAGAACTGGTTAAAGGGTAATACACAGTGGGGAAAAAGAGCTATACTGCTCCTCATATATGACATTATAAGTATCAATTTTGCTTCTTTTTTAGCGTTGATACTTCGCTTTGATTTTACATATGATAGCGTGCCTAATGTGTATATGGATAATTTTATATCATATATACCGGTAAATACCGTATGTACTCTATTAGCATTTTATACTTGTCGTATGTATCACAGCTTGTGGTTTTATGCCAGTGTAAATGAATTGTGGAACGCTTTTTGGGGATGTATGGGTGCTACAGTGGTGCATATAGGTGGTATGCTCCTTACGGGAAGACATATGCCACGAAGTTATTGGCCTATGTATTTTGTGTTTCTTTTTGGACTGGTTGTCCTTGCCAGATTTTCTTACAGACTGCTTAGATTCCTTAAAAATGAGAGAATCAGCATACATAGAGCAGCGGGCATAAAGAATGTTATGGTTATTGGTGCGGGAAGTGCTGGAAAAACCATAGTAGATGAGATACATAACAGTAGACATATCAACTATAACATCAGATGCATCATCGATGATAGTAAGGGTAAAAGAGGCAGATTCATAGGTGGTGTACCTGTAGTTGGTGATAGATATGACATAGTAAAAAAGGCACAGGAGCTTAGTATAGATATAATCCTTTTTGCCATACCGTCAGTTAAGCCTGAGGACAAGAAGGAGATACTTGAACTTTGTCAGCAGACAGGCTGTGAGCTTCGTATGCTCCCAGGTGTATACCAGTTAGTTAATTCGGAAGTAGCTGTAAATATGATGAGAAAGGTAGATATCCTTGACCTTCTTGGAAGAGAGGAAGTTAAGGTTGATGTAGACGATATTGCAGGCTACGTAAAGGATAAGGTGGTACTTGTTACTGGAGGTGGCGGTTCTATCGGAAGTGAGCTCTGTAGACAGATAGCTGGACATAACCCCAAGCAGCTTATTATATTTGATATATATGAGAACAATGCCTACGAGATACAACAGGAGCTTCTAAGAGAGCGTCCAGAACTTGACCTGGTGGTGCTTATTGGTTCAGTGCGAAACACTCACAGGGTGCAGGCGGTATTTGAACAGTATAGACCTGATATAGTGTACCACGCTGCAGCTCACAAGCATGTGCCTCTTATGGAGAAGAGTCCAAATGAAGCCATAAAGAACAATGTATTTGGTACATGGAAGACTGCAAGGGCAGCTATGGCTTGTGGCACAGAAAAATTCGTCCTTATTTCCACTGATAAAGCTGTAAACCCAACCAACATAATGGGGGCATCAAAGCGTCTTTGCGAGATGATAGTCCAGATGTTTGACAAGGAATCAGATACAGACTTTGTGACGGTTAGATTCGGTAATGTGTTGGGAAGTAACGGAAGTGTTATACCACTTTTTAGAAAGCAGATAGAAGCAGGTGGTCCGGTAACAGTAACCCACAAGGATATTATCAGATATTTTATGACTATACCGGAGGCGGTAGCTCTAGTGCTTCAGGCAGGTGCTTATGCTAAGGGTGGAGAGATATTTGTCCTTGATATGGGAGAACCGGTTCGCATAGATGATTTAGCTAGAAAGATGATAAGACTTTCAGGATACACTCCTGATGTGGATATGATGATAGAGTACACAGGACTTCGTCCAGGTGAAAAGCTATACGAAGAGATGCTTATGGACGAGGAAGGTCTAAAGAGTACTGCAAATAAGCTTATCCATATAGGTAAGCCTATAGAGATGGATGTAGATACATTTAAGGAACAGTTACAGGCACTTAAGACTGCCTGCGAGATGGATGATAAGGCAATCAAGCATGCGGTAAAGGATATGGTTGCCACATATAAGATAGACGAGTCTGGAGATGAGAAAGATGTCAGAAGAGAAGATGGAGAAAGAGGAAAGGAAGAAGCCTCATAAGGAGTCTAAGAAAACAGGAGTAGATAAGCAAAGTAAGCTTAGAAAAGCTATGAAGATAGTGGGGTATATAATCTGTCTTCTTATGCTTATAGCAGGGATTATGACAGGCGCCTACCTTTTAAAGCTCAATGTGCTTCCTATGAAGTATATGATAGTTTATGGTGTGGTTTGTCTAGTGCTTACCCTTATATTCTTCATTATGCAAAGGTGGCTTGTGGCAGGAATTATAGCCAAATTTCTTGCTCTTATAGTCAGTGGACTTATGGTGGTGGCCTGTATGTATATAGGTTACACCTACAAGGAAGTTCAGGAGATGGTTGGAGTAGTAACCAAGGTGGATAATATACAGGTATATGTACTTCTTGATGATGTGGCAGAGGATGTATATGACGCAAAGGACTACACCTACGGAATACTTGCTACACAGGATAGAGAAAATACAGATATAGTGAAAGCAGAGATAGAGGCAGAGATAGAACACACACTTTCGGTTGCAGAGTATAACAGTGTGATGGAGCTTATGGAAGCTCTTTACAGTAAGGAAGTAGGTGCCATCATACTGAACAGTGCCTATGTAAGCTTTGTGGAAGAAGATGTAAGCTATGGAGATTTTGTAGAAAAGGTAAAGTCTATAGCATACAAGGATATCGAAAAAGAGATAGTTGTGGAGGTGGCTCCTGAGGAGGTACCGGAAGAGTACTTGTATAGTGGAGACAGGGTATTTACAGTGTACATAAGTGGTATAGATACCAGTGGTTCTCCAAATGTAACCAGCAGAAGTGATGTGAATATACTTCTTACTGCTAACCTAGACACCAGACAGATACTTATGATAAGCACACCTAGAGATTATTATGTGCCCCTTTCTATATCAGGTGGTATAAGAGATAAGCTGACTCACGCAGGTATATATGGTATCGATGTATCTAAGGATACACTGGGAATGCTCTATGGAGTGCAGGTAGATGACTATGTAAAGATAAACTTCACTGGGTTCAAGGAGATAATTGATGAACTAGGTGGGGTGACAGTTTGGTCGGAGTATGAATTTAACTGGGGGGGATGCAGCTTCCAGCAAGGATATAACGAATTAAATGGAACAGAAGCGCTTATGTTTGCAAGATGTAGATATGCCTTTGCAACAGGAGATAGACAGCGTGGAAAGAACCAGATGGCTGTAATAGAGGCGGTTATCAATAAGATGATTTCTTCAGATATATTATACAACTACACCGATGTACTGGATGCTATATCTGATAGTATGGTTACAAGTATGACTTATGATGAGATAAGTGAGTTAGTAAAATTTCAGTTAAATGATATGCAGGGATGGGATATCATATCTTACAGTGTAAATGGATATGACAGTTCAAATACCACATATTCAACGGGTAATCAGATGCTTTATGTAATGGTTCCAAATGAGGATACTGTAAATCAGGCTAAGGAGTACTTGGAAATGATGTATGCTGGAGAGAAGATAGTTATTGAGGAAGAGTAGATAATATGGATTATAAGAGATTCGATAAAAGAATATGGCTTTCTTCTCCTACTATGCATGGAGATGAGGAAAGATATGTACAAGAGGCTTTTGATACTAACTGGGTTTCTACGGTTGGAGAGAATCTTAACCAGTTAGAGCAACAGGTGGCTGATTATGTTGGATGTGGTTATACGGTGGCATTATCTGCAGGTACAGCAGCTCTTCATCTTGCAGTTAAATTGGCAGGGGTAAGACCTGGTGATAGGGTTTTTTGTTCTGATATGACATTTGCAGCAACTGTTAATCCTGTTTCTTATGAGAAGGCAGAACAGGTATTTATAGATGTGGAAAGAGATACTTGGAATATGGACCCTGTGGCACTTAGGCGAGCTTTTGAAAAGTATCCTGATACAAAGGTTGTTATGGTGGTTAATCTATATGGTATACCTGCAAAATTAGATGAGATAAGGGCTATATGTGATGAATATGGAGCAATACTTATAGAAGATGCGGCTGAGTCAATGGGAGCAACATATAAGGGTAAGCAGACAGCTACCTTTGGTAAATATAATGTTATTAGCTTTAATGGAAATAAGATAATTACCACATCTGGTGGAGGTATGCTTATTACAGATAGCAAAGAAGACGCGGATAAAGCAAGATTTTGGTCTACTCAGGCTAGAGAAAACTTCCCGTGGTATCAGCATGAAGAGGTTGGTTATAACTATCGTATGTCTAATATACTTGCTGGCATAGGAAGAGGTCAGATGCTACATCTTGATGAGCATATAGCTAAAAAGAAAGCTATATATATGAGATACAAGGAAGGATTTAAAGGACTTCCTATTTCTATGAATCCATACACAGAAGAGGATATGGAACCTAATTTTTGGCTTAGTTGTATGTTGATTGACGAAAATGCTATGGATAAGGCTAACCCAGATAAGATACGAGAGTTACTTGCTGATTATAATGTGGAGTCAAGACCTATATGGAAACCTATGCATATGCAACCTATATTTGCGGGGCATGAATTTGTGTCTGCTAAGGATGGTATGGATGTAGGTGCAGATATATTC
>JAGBBM010000036.1 GCA_017938485.1 Lachnospiraceae bacterium | reverse complement strand
TTAAATCAGATTCGTGATGGTATACAGCTTGCTGTGGATGAGCGCATGAAGAGTGAGAAGATGAAGACAGAGCTTATCACAAATGTTTCTCACGACATAAAAACTCCTCTTACTTCTATCATCAATTATGTGGATTTGCTCTCCAAAGAAGATTTGCAGAATGAAAAGGCTGTAGAATATCTGGAGGTTTTAGACAGACAGTCCGCAAAGCTTAAAAAGCTTATTCAGGATTTGATAGATGCTTCAAAAGCTTCTACAGGCAATATGCAGGTAGAACTTGCTGATGTGGATGTGAAGGTTCTTATAGAGCAGTCCCTAGGGGAGTTTTCAGATAAGCTTTCATCCAAGGGACTTAAGCCGATAGTGAATTTCCACACAGAGGATACAGTGGTAAAGGCTGACGGAAAGCATTTGTGGAGAGTTATAGATAATTTAATCAACAACATTTCAAAATATGCTCAGGAAAATACCAGAGTGTATATTGATGTAGATAGAATTGATGTAGCTGTGACTTCATATGGTATGAATGGTAGTGAAAATGTCAAGAATAATGTTATAGGTAATAACAAAAAAGTGCTTAAGGTTGCTTTTAAAAATATCTCTGGTGAGGAACTTAATATTTCCGGAGATGACTTGATGGAGAGATTCGTAAGAGGAGATAAATCCAGAAACACAGAAGGCAACGGTCTCGGGCTTTCTATTGCAAAAAGTCTTATGAATATTCAGGGTGGAGATTTGAAAATTACTATCGATGGCGACCTATTTAAGGTGGAATTATTACTTATGTAAAATCTATGTAAAGTTTGTAAATAAATGTTGACTAAGGCTTGTTTGTGGTTGTATTATTGCAAATGAGGGCTCGGAAACCCTCATTACAATAACACGATAAAAAACGAGGAGAATTATATGGACATTTTTAACGTTCTATCTATGATAGGCGGATTATCCCTCTTCCTTTACGGAATGCATGTTATGGGAGATGCCCTTGCCAAGATGTCAGGCGGTAAGCTTGAAAGAATTTTAGAAAGATTAACTACAAACAAATTAATGGCAGTGTTGCTTGGTGCTGGAGTAACAGCGGTTATTCAGTCATCTTCTGCTACAACTGTTATGGTGGTAGGTTTTGTTAACTCGGGTATTATGAAGCTTAAGCAGGCCATAGGTATTATTATGGGTGCCAATATCGGTACAACTGTTACTTCCTGGATTCTGAGTTTAAGTGGACTTAGTGGAGATAATATATTTATTAAGTTACTTAAGCCATCATCATTTACCCCTATACTTGCTCTTATTGGTGTTATATTCTTAATATTTATGAAGAGTGAGAAGAAGAATGATATAGGAACTATATTACTTGGATTTGCAGTGCTTATGTTTGGTATGGACTCCATGAGTGCAGCTGTTAAGCCTCTTGCTGATGTTCCTGCCTTTACTAATATATTAACTATGTTTGAAAATCCTATACTTGGTATGATAGCAGGTCTTGTGCTTACAGCAGTTATTCAGTCATCATCCGCATCGGTAGGTATCTTGCAGGCTCTTTGTGTGACTGGAGCCATCACCTATGCCAATGCTATACCTATTATTATGGGACAGAATATTGGAACATGTATCACAGCAATCCTTTCATCTATAGGTGCAAGTCGTGATGCAAAACGTGCGGCAGCGGTACACCTTTACTTTAACGTACTTGGAACAACTATATTTATGGCGTTGTTCTATCTCATAAATGTATTCATGCCATGGCCATTCCTTAACGATGTGGCAGGAGCAGCAGGTATTGCAGTTGTTCATACAGCGTTTAATGTGCTTGCTACTTTAGTGCTTCTTCCTGTGGCAAATCTCCTTGAAACCCTTGCTGTTAAGACTATCAAGGACAAGGGAGAGGATGAAGGTGAACAGGATGCAACTCTTCAGTTGCTTGATCCTATATTCTTAGACCAGCCAGGTTTTGCGGTGGCTCAGTGTCAGAAGGTTGCTGCGGTTATGGCTCAGGTTTCGAAGGATAGTGTGCTTGAAGCAGTATCTCTTATTGGTGCTTTTGATGAAGCTAAGGCGGTTCATGTAAGAGAGACAGAAGATAAGATTGATAAGTATGAAGATCAGCTTGGAGCTTATCTTCTTAGACTCAGTGAGAAAGATTTGTCCAAGGAGGATGGTCATACTGTATCTACTCTTCTTCACAGTATTAGTGATGTGGAGCGTATTTCAGACCTTGCAGTAGATATACTTCTCGGTGTAGAGCAGATGTACAAGAAGGAACAGGAATTCTCTAAGAAGGCTATGGAAGAGCTTAGAGTTTACGGACTTGCCCTTAAGGATATTCTTGAGCTTACTGTGGATGCATTTGTTAACAATGATAGAGAGAAAGTTGCCCAGGTTCAGCTTATGGAAGACCTTATGGATAGCATGAATAAGGAAGTTAAGAAACGTCACGTTAAACGTCTTAAGAAAGGTAAGTGTACAATAGAGCTTGGAATCAGCTTATCAGATATAACAGACACCTATGAGCGTATCTCAGACCATTGTTCTAACATCGCAGTAAGCGTTGTTCAGGCAGATGATGAGGAAGTTGAGGCTCACAACTACCGTAAGGAAATGAAGGATAATCAGGAATGGTTTGAGAAGAAATACGGTGAGCTTGAAGCTAAGTATGTGTTGCCATAGTGCAAGAAACAAGTTTTTGAGAGAATTTAGAAATTTTAATTATTGATGGTTTAAACTTATTTGTGGTTTTGATTAGATATAGTAAGGAAAACAACCTGGAGAGTATGTAGAATACTCTTCGGGTTGTTTTTTGATACATAGGAAATTACTTCAGAAGTTCTATAAATTTTTGTCCTATAATCGGGCATATAGGGGGAGGTATATAACTACTGCCCATATAATTCTATCTTAATTCTTGTTGTGGGGCATATTTTGGGCATACAGAGTAAATTTGGTCGCCACTGCCCAGAAAAGTCTGTAAATTTTAAGTTGGGAGAGGAAAGTTGGGCATATAGAGAAGAGTTAGTCATCACTGCCCAGAAAAGTCTGTAAATTTTATGTGAGGAGTGAAAAAGTGGGCATATAGCGGAAAAATACTTGTGGCTGCCCAAATTGTAAGTAGGCTTGGAGTGTGGGGGATTGAGTCTGTGTATTACGAGTGGTAGATGGAAAGAAGGAAGGGTTATAGCTACCATGGAGTTACTAGTGTAAAATGTTTAACGAAAAGCCTAGAGAGGTGCTGACTCTCTAGGCTTTTCTCGTTCTTAAAGTGAAAAAACCATTAAAAACCTATTGACAACTGTGTATATGTGGTGTATATATGTATATACACAGTTGATATACGGAGGGGATTAAGGTGTTATTAGAGTTAAAGGATGTAAGTAAAAGACTTGGAAAATTTCATATAAAGAATATATCCATGGACTTGCCGGATGGTTATATACTTGGTCTTATCGGCCCAAATGGTTCAGGAAAGACTTCTCTTATACATCTGATTCTTGGACTGTATAAGCCTAATTCCGGCGATATCCTCATAGATGGTAAGAGCTATGCTGATGAGGAGATTGCTATCAGAAATATGATAGGTACAGTGCTTTTGGATGAGATGTTTGATGATGGGGTTAGTCTTCTTTCAAATGGTATACGCTATGGAAGATATTATGAAAATTTCAGTCAAGATACATTTGAAGCTTATCTGGAAAGATTTAATCTGGACAAAAAAAGAAAATATAACAAGCTTTCCAAGGGAGAAAAACTCAAATTCCAGTTTGCATTTTCTCTATCCTATAATCCTAAATTACTCATCTTAGATGAGCCAACGGGAAACTTTGACCCGGAGTTTAGAAAAGAGTTCTTTCAGGTTTTAAAGGAGTTTATTGCTGATGGAACAAGAAGCGTAATTGTTTCTACTCATCTAACTGAGGATTTGGATAAGATGGCAGATTATATTTTATATATTGAAAATGGAAGCACTATATTCTCGGGAGATATAGAAAAGCTTAGAGACAGTTACAGACTTGTGACAGGGGAGAACTACAAGATAAATCTCATTGATAAGGAGAGAATTATACATAAGGAAATGGGTAATTACGGTACAAGAGCCTTAGTGACACACAGGCCAAGATATACCTACGATAAGGAAGTTACTGTTGCAATTCCCACGTTAGAAGAGGTTATGTATTTTGTAACTAAGAGGGAAAAAGGAGGTAGAAGCAAATGACCAGTCAGATAATAAGAAATTATTTTGATGGCTTTAGATGGAGCAACTTCAAGGGCAAAGTGGTAAATGCGGCATATATGATAGTTTATTTTAGCTGTATACTTCCAGTTGTAGCAGGATTTTTTGAGAAGCTTGAATATGCCATTGTATATTTTGCAATAGCTATCCCTGTATTACATATTGTGAATTCTGGTTGTGTGCACAATATGAGGATGCCTAAGCTTATGTATATGGTTCCCCTTAGTCAGGATATGAAGAGAGAGTACATAGTAAAATCAGCGGTTTTTAGAATAGTTTTTTGTACTTTTGTGGGGGCGGTATGTGCTTTGCCTATATACCTTATGGGTCTGTGCAATATATTGACCTACATTTTAATCGTTTATAATGTACTTACTTTGGCACTTTTATTTTGTGGTATGAATGAACGATATGGTATTGAAGATGATGGGAAATGGACTGAGATAAAAAGTACTACTGTACGAGGCGTAGTTCAGGGTGTAAATGTGTTTGTTACTATAGTGTCAAGTTTTCTTATGGCCTGTATGCTATGCCAGGATGTGAACCTAATGACAAAAGAGGTACCTATATTATTTGCAATTCCTGCAGTTTTGATTCAGCTCCCCTTAACCATTAAGTATATGACTTACTGGAAAGTGGCAGTGGATAGGGCTATGAACTATGAGACAAGCTATGACAAGTAGCTTAAAATAAGTATAAGTAGCAAATCTAAAGATATAAAAATAATCCATGGATAAAAGGTGAAATATGAAGATAGTAATACAACCACAGGGAACATTGGCAATCTACGAGCAGATTGTTAATCAACTTAAAAATGCAATAGTGACGGGAGAACTTGTCTCAGGGGAGGCACTTCCCTCCATACGTGCCTTGGCAGGGGATTTGAATGTGAGTGTAATCACAACAAAAAGAGCCTACGAGGATTTGGAGAAGGAAGGGCTTATTCGCTCTGTGCCGGGAAAGGGGTTCTATGTCTGCGAATACAACACAGATTACCTTATGGAAAAGCAGCTTGTTATGTTGGAAAAACGTCTGGCAGAGGTAATAGGTGATGCCAAGCAGGCAGGACTTAGTTGCGAGGATGTAAAAGAGATGGTGGAGGCCCTGTATAATAACTAGTATGGTTAATGATGTAAGGGACAATGAATGGATGAAGTATGGAATAGGAGTGAAGAAATATGCTTCTTGAATTTGAAAATGTAACAGGAACTAAGGGGAAATTTAGGTTGGATAATGTAAGCTTTGTTCTTCCGGCTGGATATATAATGGGCCTTGCGGGAGCAAATGGTGCAGGAAAGACTACCCTTATAGACTACATAATGAATGAGAAAAAAAGATATTCTGGGACCATCAAGGTGGCTGGATATGACATTAGACAAAACCACGGATATATGAAGCAGTTTATAGGCTTTGTGTCTGATGAGAATAGATTCTTTGAGGATAGGACTCCAAATCAAAATATGGATTTGTTTAGCAGATTTTATGCAAACTATGATAAGGAAATCTACCGCAAGGCTATGAATGATATGGGAGTGCCCGGCGGGGCAACCTTAAGCAAAATGTCCAGAGGAGAGCGTATGAAGTTTCAGATGGCATTTGCTATGGGTCATAAGCCGGTTATATACCTTTTGGATGAGGTGACAGCAGGGATGGACCCAGTGTTTAGAATAGATTTTTTCAAAATCCTACATAAGGTAATAGAGGATGAAAGTGCATCCATACTTATGACTAGTCATATAGAGTCTGAGATGGAACAGAAGATGGATTATCTGGGTGTACTTGAGAAGGGTAAACTGATT
>JAGBBM010000035.1 GCA_017938485.1 Lachnospiraceae bacterium | reverse complement strand
TTTGATTTTGTTACAATTTTCTTTATAGTGATTGCAATTATCGTTATGATTTTAATTTTCCGTTTTGTGCATTGGCATATGAATAAGCTGAAGAATTCGATACTTATTAAAGAAGGATAAATAAAAGGAAACTTTCAGTTTTACAGATAAAATGTGTATTCTGTAGCATTTATCCGTACAAATTGTAAAATAATCATAAAATTAGCTATGTATTATCATAAGAGTACGGATAATATGTATTTATTCATAATATTGTCTGTATAATTATGAGAAAAAAACTCACTATTTCATAAAAAGATTGCAAAAAGTACGGATGAAAACGGATTATACGAAGGATTATCCGTAAAAGACAAGAATATTAGCATATAGATATATATAATACCGCAATAAAAAACGGATAAATTCTATAATTACAAGAATTTATCCGTTTTTTATTAAATGAAGACCAGTTTAATACTTCAAAATAGTCAAATCTTATTTCCTAACTGCCAAAATGCCACGGCGGAAGCGGCTGCTACGTTTAAGGAGTCCACACCATTAGACATAGGAATGCATACAGTATAGTCTGAGCGAGAGATGGTTTCAAGTGAAAGACCATCTCCTTCGGTGCCAAGAATTATGGCTAGCTTATCCTCGGACATAAGAGCAGTATCGTCAATATTTACAGAGTCTTCACATAGAGCCATGGCTGCAGTTTTAAAGCCCATAGCATTAAGAAGATTCATATCTGTAGATGAGCTTTCGTCAGACTCTTTACCCATAAAGGTCCAAGGAATCTGAAATACAGTGCCCATACTAACCCTTATCGCACGGCGGTATAAAGGATTACTGCAGGAAGGGGTGAGCAAGAGAGCGTCTATATTTAGGGCTGCTGCGGAACGGATAATTGCCCCTACATTAGTTGGGTTCATAATATTTTCTAGAATAGCAATGCGACGAGCATTTTTACACACTTCCTCTACTGAAGGAAGTGATTTTCTTTTCATGGCGCAAAGTACACCTCTGGTAAGTTTAAATCCAGTAAGCTTGGTGAGTACATCGAATTCCGCAGTGTATATAGGCACATTGCCAACTCGAACAACAATATCCCTTGCTTCACCTTCTATATGCTTTTTCTCAAGTAAAAGAGATACCGGCTCAAAACCCGCATTAAGAGCCCGCTCAACAACCTTTGGACTTTCCGCAATAAAAAGTCCCTTTTCTGGTTCATGTCTATTTAGCAATTCTCCCTCAGATAGTCTTGCGTATATATCAAGTTCTGGTGCATTAAAATCAGTTATCTCTATAATGTTACTCATAAATATTTATCTCCCACTAATGATTTAGTATGTAAATTAGGTTTATTATAAGTAGGCAATATGTTTTTTGTCAAATAAAAGCAGAGTTATGTATATCGAAAAAAATTACTTATCGTATGGGAATGTTTGCTAAATTATGGTATAATAAACTTTATTGTAATTTTGAAATTGGGGAAGGTGTTTTGAATGGATTTTATATTAAGAGTTATTGCGGTGGTATGTGTAGTATATTGTTTATATGTGTATACTCGCTTGATGATAGATATTATAAGTGGATTTGTGGAACTAAAAAAGGTGAAGGCTTCTCCTTATCAAGGAATCAAGTGTGAAAATATTTCCTTTAAGCTAAAAAATTATATTATCAATATATGTTTCGATGTACTATTTATATATTGTTTTATTCAGTTGTGCGATTCATCGGAAAAGTTGGGAATAGAATGGTCCATGTGGATTTATAGATTTTTAGTGATTGTGCAGATTCTTTCTGCTTTAGCCCATATTATTGTAGCATTTTATGATGAGTATGCTTATCTTACGCCTCAGGGCATGGTTCATATAACTGGTGTGATGAAGCCGTCCAAGAGTCGCTACACTTGGGAAGAGAGCGAAGATGGATTATCATCCAATTTGCTTGTTTATAGAGCTAAGTCAGAAGTTCCACTTCGCTTTAAGGTGTTGGATAGATTAGAAGTGGCACATGAGATGGTCAAAGGATACAAATTATAAGTAAAAGGAGCAACTATGTATACATATAACAAAAAGATTTTATTTTCAGATATTGATTGTAATTCCAAGATGACAGTGGATGGCATACTAAATGCTATGCAGGATTGTGTAAATATCAATTCTGAGTCTATAGGCAGAGGAATTGACTATATGATGGAGAAAAAAAGAACTTGGTTTGCCATCAGCTGGAATATCGAGATTAGAAGATTTCCTAAGATGTTTGAGGATGTGGTGGTTAAGACCTGGCCTTATGATTTTTCTTCATCTATGGGCATGAGAAATGTAATTATAACAGATAGCTGTGGCAATGATATAATATGTGCGGATTCACTTTGGACTCTGATGGATATGAACACAGGAAGACCAACCAAGATAGAGGAAGAAGACCGTCTTGGCTATGATGTTGAAGAAAAGTATCCTATGGAGAGTCTTGGGCGTAAGATTAAGCTCCCAAAGGAGATGGAGGTTATAGATACAGTTACCGTTAGGAAGTCGGATATTGACTATAACGGTCATATGAGTAACGGAAAATATATACAGATTGCTGATGAATATATGGATTTCGACGTAAATATCTCCCGTATAAGGGTAGAATATAAGAGTCAGTCCAAGTATCAGGAGAAGATACTTATCAAGCGTGCCATAGAAGATGGAAGGCATGTAATTGTTATGGTAGGCGAGGAAGCAGGAGATACCAAGGCAGTTGTTGAGTTTACTGTTGACTAGGTATACTTGCTACGAATTAGAAGAGTTTGTTGATTGAAGCTATAATGCAGTCTAAGCTGTTGTAGCTTATGGGAAAGTTATAAGGAGTGCAAATTATGAATGTACAGGACATGAACATCTCTGAAAGAACAATAAAAGATATGATAGAAAAGGCAGAAGCAGCAAGAAGCTTTGCCTACACCCCGTATTCAAACTTTAAGGTAGGGGCGGCTCTTCTTACTGCTTGTGGAGATATAGTAACCGGTTGTAATATCGAGAATGCAGCTTATTCACCGGGAAACTGTGCTGAACGAACTGCTGTTTTTAAGGCGGTAAGCGAAGGAAAGAAGGACTTTAGCGCCATAGCTATTGTGGCTGGTAAGGATGAAATAAGAGATTATACTTCCCCTTGTGGTATGTGTAGACAGGTACTTAGAGAATTTGTAAATCCTGAGAGCTTTTATGTAATTATGGCTAAGAATATATCAGATTATAAGGTGATGACTTTGGAGGAGCTTTTTCCGATGAGCTTTGGACCGGATAATCTTAAATAATTTTTTGGAGGACATTAAGTTGAGTAGTATTGAACAGTTAAAGGCTTATACTATTGTAGAGAAAAAAGAGTTAGAAGAGGTAAAAGGAACAGGCTATGTCCTTAGTCACAATAAGACTAAGGCAAGAGTTATGGTTATTGTAAATGATGACAATAACAAGGTGTTTAATATAGGCTTTAGAACACCACCTTCTGATGATACAGGTGTGCCTCATATTATGGAGCACTCTGTGCTTTGTGGTTCAAAGAATTTCCCTGTAAAGGATCCCTTTGTAGAGCTTTGTAAGGGTTCTCTTAACACCTTCCTAAATGCAATGACATATTCGGACAAGACAGTGTATCCGGTGGCAAGTCTTAACAAGAAGGATTTCCATAATCTGATGCACGTTTATTTGGATGCAGTTTTTTATCCAAATATATATGATAGACCAGAGATTATGATGCAGGAAGGCTGGCACTATGAGCTGGATGAGGAGACTGGTGAGCTTAAGTATAATGGTGTTGTATTTAATGAAATGAAGGGTGTTTACTCTAACCCAGAGCAACAGCTTTATCGTATCATTGAGGCTTCTCTTTTGGAGAGTACTGCCTACGGTTATGAATCAGGTGGAGACCCTGTACACATCCCTGAGCTTACTCAGGAAGCATTTTTGAATTTCCACAGAAGATATTACCATCCAAGCAATAGCTATATCTACCTTTACGGTGACATGGATGCGGTGGCAGAGCTTGAGTTTATTGATAAAGAATACCTTTCAAATTATGATTTCTTGGATATAGATTCAGCACTTACCGACGAGGCACCATACAAGGAGCCAAAGAATATAAGAGAGTACTACTCTTTGGCAGATGCAGATGAGGAGGCTGATAACACCTATCTTGCCTATAATTTGGTTATAGATGACAGCTTAAACAAGAAGCTTTGTGTGGCATTTGCTGTTATTGAGCATGCGTTACTTGTAGCTCCAGGAGCACCACTTAAGACTGCACTTATCGATGCAGGTATCGGTAAGGATGTATTTAGCTCCTATGATGATGGTATTAAGCAGCCAACCTTTTCTATTATAGCTAAGAATGCCAACGAAAGTGATGAGGCAAGATTTATAGAGATTATTGAGTCAGAGGTTAAGAAGCTTATTGATGAGGGTATCAATAAGAAATCCCTTCAGGCATCTATCAATTATTTTGAGTTTAAGCATAAGGAAGGAAATTTTGGAAGATTCCCTAAGGGACTTATGCTCGGTCTTAATGCCTTTTCTACTTGGCTTTATGATGACACCAAGGCTCTTGATTTATTCTCAATGAATGAGGTGTATGGTGAGCTTAAGAAGGAGATAGACACTGGATATTTCGAAAAACTCTTAGAGGAATATATTATAAATAACAACCACAAGACTTATGTTATGCTTCTTCCTAAGAAGGGTCTTAATGCAGTAAGGGAAGAGGAGGAAAAAGCAAAGCTTGCCGCCTACAAGGCAACTCTTAGCGAGGAAGAGCTTGATAAGATTGTAGCAGATGCAAAGCATCTTGAAGAGTATCAGGATGAGCCAAGTACTCCAGAGGAGCTTAAGACTATACCTCTTCTTGAGATTACTGATATTGACAAGGAAGCTAGAAAGCTGAACAACCAATTTAGTGAAATAGAGATGGTTAAGGTTGTAAGCCATGATATATTTACCAACGGTGTAAGCTATATCAACCTTAACTTTGACATAACAGATATAGATTGTGATAAGTATCCAACAGTAGCACTTCTCACTGAGATATTTAAGTATGTAGATACTGAAAATTACAGCTACAATGAGCTTGCTAACGAGATAAACATCCACACAGGTGGTATTGGGTTTACAACTGCTGTTTCAAATGGCAAGGAGTTGGGAGAGTATTATGTGCAGTTCGTGGTAAATGCAAAGCTTTTCCATGATAAGATTGATAAGGCTATGTCCCTTGTGGAGGAGATATTATTTACTTCAAATCTGGAGGATAAGAAGCGTCTTAAGGAGATTATTGCAGAGACTAAGTCTAACCTTAAGATGGATTTAGTTTCAGCAGGTCATACAACTGCTGCCGGAAGAGCGGTGGCTTATATATCACCAATAGGCGTTGTGAAAGAGCTTACTGAGGGAATTGACTACTACAAATATCTTGACAAGCTAGATAATAATTTTGAGGAAATGTATGAGGAGCTAGTGGCAAGTCTTAAATCTGTCTTAGGTGAGGTTTTAAGAAGAGGTGCTCTTACTGTTAATTACACTGCAGATAAGGATCCAAAGGTTGTTCTTAGGGATTCTATCACATCCCTTTCAAAGAAGCTTTCTACAAGACTTGCCTTTGAGGATGGAAAGAAACCAGAAGTATTAATGCTTAACGAGGGCTTTAAGACTGCAAGTCAGGTTCAGTACGTGGCTACAGCCGGTAACTTTAGAGAAAAAGGACTGGAGTTTAACAGTGCACTTTCTGTGCTTCAAACTATCTTCTCTTATGACTACCTATGGCTAAATGTCCGTGTTAAGGGTGGCGCTTATGGATGTATGTGTGCCTTTGCCAGAAGCGGAAATGGATACTTTACTTCTTATCGTGACCCTAACCTTATGGAAACCTACGATATATACAAGAAGGCAGCAGATTATGTAAGAAACTTTGAAGCAGATGATAGAGATATGACTAAGTATATTATTGGTGCTATAAGCAAGCTTGACGCACCTCTTACTCCATCTGCAGAGGGTAATTTCAGCTATGTGGCTTACCTTATGGGTCTCACAGACGAGGAATTGCAGAAAGACAGAGATGAAATACTGGGTGCAAATGTAGAGATAATAAGAAGTCTTGCTCCATACATCGAAGCTGTGGCAGAGGATGGTGTAATCTGTGCTATAGGTGGAGAGAGTAAGATTGAGGGCGCAAAGGATAATTTCAAAGAGGTTCTTAGTGTATTTTAAAGGGAGACATAATGGATAAATATAATGATGGCGTATATCTCGATATAGATGAGATATTAGGTAAGAAAACAAATGACAACTTCAAATCTGGCTTTGTGGCTATAGTGGGACGTCCAAACGTAGGCAAATCAACCCTTATGAACCGACTTATCGGTCAGAAGATAGCTATAACCAGCAATAAGGCCCAGACTACAAGAAATAGAATCCAGACTGTATATACGGATGAGGAAGCACAGATTGTATTTCTTGATACACCAGGTATAAATAGAGCTAAAAACAAGCTTGGTGAATATATGATGAACGTAGCCTACAACACTCTAAATGAAGTGGATGTGGTTATGTGGGTAGTTGAAGCTGCCACATTTATCGGTGCAGGAGAAAGACATATAACAGAGGTACTTGCAAAGGTTAAAACACCGATTATCCTTGTTATCAATAAGACTGATACGGTGGAGGAGCAGGGAATATTTGATGCTATAAATACCTACAAGGATGTATGTGATTTTGCTGATATAGTACCAGTTTCTGCACTTAAGGGAAGAAATGACAAAGAACTTATAAAAACCATAAAGAAGCACTTGCCATACGGTCCACAGTTTTATGACGAGGATACAGTGACTGACCAACCAGAAAGACAGATAGTGGCAGAGCTTATAAGAGAGCAGGCCCTTCGCCAGCTTGATAAGGAGATACCACATGGTATAGCTGTAGTTATAGACCGTATGAAGGAGCGTCCAGAGGGTGGCATAATCGACATAGACGCCACCATCATCTGTGAGAGAGACTCCCACAAAGGAATAATCATCGGAAAACAGGGTGCTATGCTAAAGAACATCGGAACAAAAGCCCGTGTCAGTATGGAAAACCTCCTTGACTGTAAGGTGAACCTTAAGTTATGGGTTAAGGTCAAGAAGGATTGGCGTGATAGCGATACACTGCTTAAGAATTATGGCTATCGTGATGAGATGTGATGAAGTCCTAATAGGAGATATATTATATGCGAGAGGAAATAATTGTAAACGGAATAGTGCTATACACAACTCTTGTTGGTGAGTACGACAAGCGGCTGGTAATCCTCACTAAAGAACGAGGGAAGATTACAGTCTTTGCTAATGGTGCCCGTCGCCCAAACAGTGTACTTCGTGCTGCCAGTCAGAGCTTTGTTATGGGTAAATTTACAGTTATACCAGGAAGAGAAGCGTATAATTTGTCTAAGGTAGAGGTGGATGAGTATTTTTCAGACATAGCTTATGATATGGAGAAAATGTGCTATGCCTCATATTTTACGGAGCTTATGTCCTACTATACAAGAGAGGGAGATTTCTGTACAAACAACCTAAATCTTTTGTATTTTACCCTCAAGGCATTGCTTGAAGATAAGCTATCCAATAGGCTTATACAGAGCATATATGAGATAAAACTTATGGATATTGAGGGACAGGCAATCCACGCTTACTCCTGCGTAAAATGTGACAGTAAGGATAACTTGTATTATTTTGATGCAGCATCAGGAGGACTTGTCTGCGAGAAATGTGCCATAAAGAATAAGCTAAATAAAAAGGTTAGTACCACTTTGGTTTATACCTTACAATATATTTTGTCTGTCCCATATAACAAACTATATGGATTTAAGCTGGAGGACTATGCGGAAGAAGAGCTTTCCTGGGTTTCAAATAGATTCAGATGTCAGTACATCGACAAAAATTTCAAATCTTTGGAAATTCTTTCTACTTTAGCTTGAAAAAATAGGCATTAAAAGGTACAATATGACGTATATGTCAAAGATATATATAATTCAACAAATCCCACACACGCCGGTGTAGGGGTGGAAGGAAGGTAAATTAACATGGAACAATCAGCTAAGACAATGGAAAAAATTGTTGCACTTGCAAAATCAAGAGGATTCATATATCCAGGTTCAGAGATATATGGTGGTCTTGCTAACACTTGGGATTACGGTAACCTTGGCGTTGAGTTTAAGAACAACGTTAAGAAGGCTTGGTGGAAGAAATTCATCCAGGAGAATCCTTACAATGTTGGTGTTGACTGTGCAATCCTTATGAACCCACAGACTTGGGTTGCTTCAGGTCACGTTGGTGGTTTCTCAGACCCACTTATGGACTGTAAGGAGTGTCACGAGAGATTTAGAGCAGACAAGGTAATCGAGGATTACTGTCAGGAAAATGGAATCACATTAGAGAGCAGTGTTGACGGATGGTCAAAGGCTCAGATGAGTGAGTACATTGAGGCAAACAACATTTGTTGTCCAACCTGTGGCAAGCACAACTTTACAGATATTAGAGAGTTTAACCTTATGTTTAAGACATTCCAGGGTGTAACTGAGGATTCTTCAGCAACTCTTTACTTAAGACCAGAGACAGCACAGGGTATCTTCGTAAACTTCAAGAATGTTCAGAGAACATCTAGAAAGAAGATTCCATTTGGTATCGGTCAGATTGGTAAGTCATTTAGAAATGAGATTACACCTGGTAACTTTACATTTAGAACAAGAGAGTTCGAGCAGATGGAGCTTGAGTTCTTCTGTGAGCCAGATACTGACCTTGAGTGGTTTGCATACTGGAAGGATTTCTGTATTAACTGGCTTAAGGATCTTGGTATCAAAGATGACGAGATGAGATATCGTGACCATGATCCAGAGGAGCTTTCACATTATAGTAAGGCAACTACTGACATAGAGTTCTTATTCCCATTTGGTTGGGGCGAGCTCTGGGGTATTGCGGATAGAACAGATTTTGACCTTACACAGCATCAGAATACATCAAAGGAGCCTATGGAGTACTTTGATGACGAGAAGAAGATTAAGTATATTCCTTACGTAGTTGAGCCATCACTTGGTGCAGACAGAGTAACTTTAGCATTCCTCTGTGCAGCTTATGATGAGGAGGAGCTTGAGGGAGGAGATACAAGAACTGTTCTTCGTTTCCACCCAGCACTTGCACCTGTAAAGGTTGGTGTGCTTCCACTTTCTAAGAAGCTTAACGAGGGTGCTGAAAAGGTTTATGCTGAGCTTTCTAAGTACTGGAACTGTGAGTTTGATGACAGAGGAAATATCGGTAAGAGATATAGAAGACAGGATGAGATTGGTACTCCTTTCTGTGTAACTTACGATTTCGAGTCAGAGACTGACGGAGCAGTAACTGTTCGTGATAGAGACACTATGGAGCAGGAGAGAGTTAAGATAGAAGAGCTTAAGGATTACTTCGAGAAGAAGTTATATTACTAATTTCATATTGTAAACTATGATTTTTGGAGCTGCTGACTATGAAAGTATAGTCAGTAGCTCTTTTTTTACTTGACATATTAGGATTATGTGATACACTAGTATCATAAATGAGATTAGTGAGAAGGGAGATATTATGGAAAAACGTTTAAAGGTTTTAACAGACCCTATATCTAATAGGATTATACAGCTTATAAGGGTTAGGGGAGAGATGACCATTGCAGATATCATAAGTGCAAACATTGGTGTGCCAAGAGCTACTTTGTACAGGAAGATTGATAAGATGGTTGAGGTAGGCGCCATATATGTTGCATCTACCAATAAGGTACGTGGTCAGATAGAGAAGGTATATAAGATAAAGGATATATTTGTAGCTACCAAGGGCTCAAAAGAGGAAGATATGCAGATGATTACAATGAGTCTTATGGGGATATTGGGACAATACGAAAACTATTTTAAGAAGGATAGTGCTGATGTTACAAGGGATAAGCTGTTTATGTTTAATTATAATATATCCCTAAGTGACGAGGACTTTGGTCAAATGATGCAGGAGATGTATCAGCTTGTAGATAAGTATCAGAAAAAGCAAGGCAAAGAAAATGCAAAATTAAGAAATCTTTATATGTTATCAGCACCGGGAGGAGAAGAGTAATGAACAAGAAAAATAAGAATGATATTTTATATCCACAGTGTGAAAATGGAATGTACATGTACGAATATGTTGAGATAGGTGGTATCAAGCAGTACATACAGATTAGGGGTAAGGATAGAAGTAACCCTATATTGCTTTTTGTGCATGGTGGGCCAGGCGGTTCTATGGCTGGATACGCTCATATTATGCAGGATTTGTGGGAGGAACATTTTACTGTGGTGAATTGGGATCAGCGAAATGCCTGTAAAACCTATTTGGCTAATAAGGATAGGGCTATGGAGATTGCAAAAACCGGAACTATGGAGGATTATATAGGAGATATTGATGAGATAATTAAGTATCTTCACACTATATATGATTTTGAGAAGATTATTTTACTTGGATTTTCCTGGGGGTCTGTAATTGGCTCAGAGTATGCGAGGAAGCATCCGGAAAATGTTAGCTGTTATATAGGTGTAGGACAGCTTATTAACTATGTAGAGGGCTTTCATGTGGTGGGGAAGCAGGTTCTTGAACGTGCAAAAAAACAAAGGAATAAAAAGGACATTGAAAAGATAAATAAGGTATTTGAATCTATTCCTGATGGAAATGCTATGACAGATGAATTTATGAAGCAAATAATGATATTTTCCAGAATAGCTAACAAATATTTATCAGAGAATAGTAGGGGATTAACATGGAAAGAATTCCTTACCTCACCACTTATGGATGGTAAGGCAAGAAAGGCTATGTATACCCATCATTCATTGCTTACGGGAACTTTTAAAACTTTGTTTGAGTATGACTTTAGAGACGACTTGAATTTCCCTGTGCCAATGTATTTTATCACTGGCGAGGAGGACACAAGCTGTCCTCATAGTATGCTTAAGGAGATTGTTGATGACATTAGTGCTCCAAAGAAAGAGTTGCATATTATGAAAAAGGCAGGACATTGTTGCTTTTTTGACAGGAAAGAGGAGTTTAATGAATTGTTAAAGTCCATTACAGTTTGTTGATTTTAAAATATAGTGAAATTCGACATTTTTCTTGAAAAATTTTACATAAGGTGTTATTATCAGATTGTACGACATTCGTGTAGTACAATCTGTTTTATTTTATTCTTGTTTTTTCAAACAGCATTTCACAAAAGATAATGGAATCATATAGGTATTGATTCAAAGACTAATTTATTACACATTAAGAAAGGATATTGCCTATGAAAAAATTTGATAATGATTTTGTGTTGCCCACTGGTCCATTGGCATATAATTTGACGAATGATTATATGTTTAAGGCATTTTTACAAAGGAATGAGTCTGCATTGCGGGGGTTGGTTAGTGCGTTACTTAGAATTGATATTTCAACAATTAATTCCATTAGTATTATGAATCCTATTGAGTTAGGTAGTTTTGTAACAGATAAGATTATGATATTGGATATTAAATTGATGTTGAATGATAATCAGATTATCAATATTGAGATGCAGGTGGATAATCTTGGCGATTGGGAAGAACGCTCCCTTACATATTTGTGTAGAGCTTTTGACCACTTAGAATCTGGATATAACTATAAAGACGCATTAAAGACAGTTCAGATAGGAATACTAAATTTTACCCCTAAAGGTTTTCCTGAAAAGCTATACTTACAATATAATTTTCAGAATAAGGAAACAGGTCATATTTATAGTGACAAATTAACGCTATTCGTGTTACAATTAAATCAGTTGGGGGACGTAGAGGATGAGAAGATTATGCCGGATTTGTATTATTGGGCCCAACTATTTAAGGCTACCACGTGGGAGGAAATAGCTATGCTTGCAGAAAAAAATGAGTCAATTAAAGAAGGAATAGTAACACTGAAACAGCTTACTGATGATGAGAAATTCCTTATGCAATGTGAAGCAAGGGAAAGATATAGAAGAGATTTGTCTGCAGCTACTGAGTTAGGTGTTGAGCAAGGCCTGCAACAGGGGATAGAGCAAGGTTTGCAGCAGGGAATGGAACAAGGCATCCAACAGGGAATGGAACAAGGCCTCCAACAGGGAATGGAACAGGGCTTGCAGCAGGGAATGGATATAGGAACAGAAAGAATGGCAAAATTAGTTGATGTTTTATTAAAGGCGGGGAAAACGGAAGATTTGAATGATGCATTATTAGATGAAAAAGTGCGTTTGAAACTCTTTGAAGAATATAGCATTTGACCTGCTTCGAAATAGAAAAAAATAGTAGAACTCTAAGTGGTATGAGCTTTGGAGTTCTACTATTTTTTTATCAGAAGATATTAGTAATTTGTTCTTTGCTTGCACATACACTTCCCTGAATCATAAGATTGTTGCCACCGCATTTTGCACCGAACCTTTCACGTAGCTTTGAGGATAATTCGTTGCAGTCATGAGTTTTACTTCCGGCAACAAAGCGGTAATTATCATCAGCGCCAGCAAATACTATAGAATAACCGCTATAGTTTTCCATAAGTTGATTAACAGTGTTTCGTATAGCTACATTGTCTGTGATGTCTGTAAACAAAATCGCATTATTTGAATCAGAAGGAGATGGAAGAGTGGCAATACTCATAGAAAGGCATCTTTCTTTAAGTGCATTTGCATTAGCCTTAAGGTTTTGGCATTCTTCCTTTAAACGATTATATCCGTCAACTATATTTTCCTGCTTGGTAGACATATCCTGAGCAAGGGTGGTAACACTATCCTGCTTTGCTGTGTAGTCTAAAAGGGCACGGGCACCACATAAGATATTGAGGCGAATACCGCCCTTATAGTTTTGCAAACCGGTAATTTTAATGATACCTATCATACCTGTGGTAGGTACATGTGGAGCACAACAGGCACATGCATCTACACTAGGGATGGTAACGATTCGTACCTGACCGTCTATGTCTATCTTACTGCGATACTCCATATCAAGGAGTTCCTCTTTTGTTGGATAGGAAATCTCTATAGGGAGATTCTTGTAGATAATCCTATTAGCGGCGAGTTCTATATCACGTAT
>JAGBBM010000034.1 GCA_017938485.1 Lachnospiraceae bacterium | reverse complement strand
TATATCCGATAGCGATATTGAGATGGAGGATGTGATGTTTAACCGTACATTTAATGTGTATGCTTTAGATGCCCTTACTGCCTTTTATCTTTTGACACCACCTCTTATGGAAAAAATATCTAATATTGCTAGGCGATATCCAGATATGGCTTTTAGATTTGGACCGGGAAAATTGTATGTGGGTATAAATGGATTTGATTCATTCGATATGCACAATCCTAAAAAGAAACTAAGTTATCCAGAGGAATGTGATAGGATGAAAAAAGATGTTAAGGTTATCACAGATATTATAGAAATAATCGGACTTATGAAAGAGGAGTAGCATAATATGTATCTGGTTTTTGATGTTGGAGCAACCACAATTAAATATGCAACTATGACTTCTGAGGGCGATATACTGGAAAAAGGCAAGGTGAGAACACCTGTGGCGGAAGATGAAGGTGTAGAAGATTTTGTTGCTGCTATAGGTGCAATATATGATGGATGCAAGGATTCTTTGCCAACATCTACAGTAAGTAGCGAAGATGCAGATGCGCCTGATATAAAAGGTATTGCCATGGGGCTTCCGGGGCAGGTTGATGTTAAACGTGGGATTGTTTACAACGGTGGAGGAATTCGTTACCTTCATGAGGTGCATTTGCAGGAATTAGTGGAAGCGAGATGTGACCATGTTCCTGTATCCTTGGAAAATGATGGCAAATGCGCAGCCTTGGCAGAGGTGTGGCTTGGCAATGCAATGGATGTAAAGGATGCTTGTGTACTTGTTTTTGGAACAGGTATTGGTGGAGCCTTGATTAAAAACCGAAAGGTAATTCACGGAAAACACTTACTATCAGGAGAAGTTTCCTACATCTTTGAAGATATGACAAGAGAAGAAGCTGATAATCTTCCGGAGGGGGATAATCTTATGGAAAGATTACCTTCTCTTGAGATGGTGGAGGCATATCCCTACACTTGGGCTACCAAAAGGGCAACTATAAGTGTGTGCCATTGGGTGGCAAAAAAGAAGGGTCTTACTGACGAAGAAGTAACAGGGGAGCTTCTGTATAAATGGGTGGATGAAGGAGATAAGGAAGTTGCGGATATGCTGGAAGATACATATTTTAGCATAGCTAAAATGTGCCTTAATTTGTATGTTATATTTGACCCGGAGATTATACTTATAGGCGGAGGAATAAGTGTAGAACCTAGATTCCTAGAAGGTATAAGCAGATATGTGACTAAACTTAAAAAACTATCCAATGTGTATTCAAGTATAAGGTTAGATAATTGCAAATTCTTCAATGACTCTAATCTTCTAGGAGCACTTTATAATTTCAAGCAGAAGTATAACCTAGAAACTAGATAATTGTAGACTTTAGTTTTATGAAAGGAGATAGATTATGAGCTTACGCACAGATTTTTTGTGGGGTGGCGCAGTGGCTGCCCATCAGATAGAAGGAGGCTGGCAGGAAGGTGGAAAAGGAATCAGTATAGCTGATGTAATGACTGCCGGTGATAACGTTACTAAAACCCCAAGACGAATCACTGACGGAGTTCTTCCGGGGGAGAATTATCCTAACCACGAGGCTTCAGATTTTTATCATCACTACAAGGAAGATATTGCACTACTTGCCAAGATGGGTTTTAAGTGCTTTAGAACATCTATTGCTTGGACTAGAATCTTCCCTAGATGCGACGAGGAAATGCCAAATGAAGAGGGACTTAAGTTCTACGACGATTTATTTGACGAGTGCCTGAAGTATGGTATCGAGCCAATAGTAACACTTTC
>JAGBBM010000004.1 GCA_017938485.1 Lachnospiraceae bacterium | reverse complement strand
TTGTCTGTGCCTACGAAAATGGAATCACCCCAAACCCTTGTATAGAATGCAACAGAAAACTCAAATTCGAATACCTACACCACCGTGCCAAGGAGCTTGGCTACGACTATGTGGTTACTGGCCACTATGCCATTATAGATTATAACGAAACTACAGGAAGATATGAGTTGAAGAAAGCTTGCGACCCAACCAAGGATCAAAGCTATGTGCTCTACTCTATGACCCAAGAGCAGCTCTCCCACACCCTCTTTCCTCTAGGTTCCATGCCAAAAACCAAGGCTCGTGAGCTTGCAGAGGAAAATGGTTTCGTAAATGCCAGAAAGGGTGACAGTCAGGACATCTGCTTCGTCCCAAATGGCAAATACACAGACTTTATTGAAAACTATACAAAGAAGACTTATCCCGAGGGGGATTTCGTTGATATGGATGGAAATGTTCTGGGCAGGCACAAGGGTATCATTCGATACACTATAGGCCAGAGAAAAGGTCTTGGACTATCTTTAAAAGAGCCTATGTATGTTGTAAAGGTTGAACCAGAAACCAACACTGTAATACTAGGTCGTGACAGCGACTTATTTACAACAACCCTTACGGCAAGAAACATCAACCTTATATCCGTTCCCGACCTCTACACCCCTATGCGAGTTAAGGCAAAGGTTCGCTACAAGCACGTAGAACAATGGGCTACTGCCACTCAGCTTGATGAGGATACTATACAGGTAGTATTTGACGAACCACAGCGTGCCATCACCAAGGGACAGGCAGTTGTTCTTTATGATGAGGATAAGGTTGTTGGCGGTGGAACTATTGTGGGGTAAGATGCATCGTAACAATGCTAAAAAATCACAACAATGAAGGCTGGAAGCATAACTGCTTCCAGCCTTATATATTTATAACATTTTTATTGCAAAATTAAATCATATGAATACTTTTCTATAATCAACCTAAATTCTGTTTTAGTTCCATCTGGAGATTCAAGTACTAACTCAGTCTCTCCCTCTTTTTTAAATTCCCCATATATATTGTAAGTACCATACTCATATGTTATATATACTTCACCATACTCTTCGTCGGTAAGATAAACAGTATAACTATCGTCAAACTCGATTCCTTCATTACCGCTACTCATTATTGTGGTATTGTAAAAATCTTTTCCATTGCCAAAAGCGACTATTGTCATAACTAATATAATTACAATACTTATGGCAAGACCTGTTATTCTTATCTTCTTATTCTCAAATATACATAAAGGATAAATAATCATAGTCACTACACAAAAAACTGCACTCAATATATGATTTGGAAAAAAAGACAGCGCTGTGCTTAAAAAACCTTCATAATGGAAACCTACAAATAAAAGCATTGGTCCCAGTATGAATAATCCCCACCACTTATCTTTTTTCATATGATATCCAATATATCCCATTGGTATGGTTAACAGTGTCCACTTAAACCAACCCGGATAAAATCTAAATATTCCGAAGCCATCCGCATTAAATGGAACCTGCACCAAATATACTAAAGGCTGACTTATCAAAAAGAAAACCACACACTTTAATGCAGCTTCCTTTGCCGACTTACTATTTACAATGATGATTATTCCAAAGAGAACCCACCATTCAAAAGTCATTGCTATATCATGAAAAGATGTATCTCTCACTACTGGAAGCATAGCCATAATTCCAGTGTACACGCCCGCTACTATGGCAGATATTATTAACTTTTTCCAAGTTATATCTAAGTCACCAAAACATTTTTTAATCTTGCTCATAGTCAATATCCCCTCTACAAATATGTAAATCTTATTAGCTTTCTTTTTACTCGTGGCATTATAGCATTTATACAATATAAATTCAAGCCAATGACATTTTACCCTTGAAAAGTATTCGCATTTGGTATATCATAAGTGTACAAAAGATATTCCTCTTTTGTATTAAAAATTGCACCTGGAGAGGTAATTTTTAATATTCGAGGAGGAGTTACAATGACAGAAAAGAAGTTTTTCCAATGGCATCCTGCATTTTATCATGCTATGCGGTTGGAATTAAGAAACGAAAAGGGTTTAGAATTTATTGATGAATTTGAATTAACAAGAAAACCCTTAAAAATCGATTTAATGATTGTCCAAAAAGAAGCCGATATTGTAATTAACAACACTATTGGCAAGATATTTAAAGCTCATAATATCATTGAGTACAAATCGCCAAAAGACGATATGAATATCCGTACGTTTTACAAAGCCATTGCCTATGCTTGCTTGTATATTATTTCTCCTATACATAATATACAAGTAGATGCACGAGATATTACCATCACACTACTAAGACACTCTAAACCACGAAAGCTATTAGATATACTTAGTGATGGTGGGTACCTCATAGAGCATACCTACAAAGGCATATACTATATCAAAGGCTTTATGTTTGAAGTTCAGATAATTGTATCCTCAGAACTAGACACTTCTGAATACAAGTGGATTACTGCTTTAAGTGACAATATTCAGCAGACACAGTATTTAGATCTATATCACGAAAGAGATGACAACTTAAATGAAAACGAAAAAGGACTGGCAGACACAGTTATACAATTAGTCACATCAGTAAACGAAGAATCTGTTCGAAAATGGAAGGAGGGCAAAAATATGTGTCAGGCATTAAGAGAAATAATGAAACCAGAGATTGATGCTGCCGTGCAAGAAGCCATACAAGAAGGTGAACTTAAAGGTACAATCAAAACCTATTTCAAATGTAAAAAAACTCCGCAAGAGATTGTTGAACTAACAGACTGCTCTCTCGATTATATCATGGAAGTTTTAGGACTTTAATTTCATTTTTATCGCTGTATGCACAAACCCACACTCCAAATTAGAAGTGTGGGTTTTTTTGTGTCTCTTATTGTATCTATACTTTAAACTCTACAACATACTCTTTCTAAGCTCTTCACCTGAAAGGGCGCTCATATATGCTGGTGCGATATCAAATACTGTCTTACAGCCAGTTGCGCCTTCCTGCTTCATGCGATAAGCAGCTCTTGCGTAAGCAACAATAACTGATGCAGTAAACTCTGGGTTTGAGTCAAGCTTTAAGCTATACTCGATGATATGCTTATTCTCCTCATTCCAGCCAGTGTTTCCACTGCGGATAACAAATCCACCATGAGGAATACCACTGTGATTTGCCTTTAATTCCTCTGCTGAGATAAATGTAACTGTTGTATCATAATCTGCAAAGTAGTTCGGCATATTCTTGATTTCTGCTTCTATTCTTGCAAGGTCTGCGCCTTCCTCAGCTACTACAAAACACTCTCTTGTGTGCTTTTGTCTAGTTGTAAGGTCTGGGTTTAAACCACTTCTCACTGCCTCTAAAGCTGAATCAACAGGTACAGTGTACTGCTTTGCATCAGCCACACCATCAATTCTTCTAATGGCATCTGAATGTCCCTGACTTACTCCCTTGCCCCAGAAAGTGTAATCCTTACCCTGTGGCAAAACAGCACTTGCATAAAGTCTGTTAAGTGAGAACATACCAGGATCCCACCCAGCTGATATAATGGCAATGTTGCCATTTGCCTTTGCAACTTCATCAACATTTGCAAAATGCTCTGGTATTCTCGCATGAGTATCAAAACTATCTATAACGTTAAAGTATTTTGCATATTCCTTTGTCTGCTCTGGAAGGTCCGTTGCACTACCACCACAAAGGATAAGAACATCTATATCATCCTTCATCTTGATAGCATCGTCTACGTGATACACCTTAACACCCTCAGTTAAAATACTTACTGTGCTTGGGTCTCTACGAGTAAATACAGCAACTAATTCCATATCCTCGTTCTGCTTTAAAGAACACTCGATTCCTCTTCCTAAGTTACCATAACCCATAATTCCTACTCTAATCATCTCTATGTCCTCCCTAATTTATATTTTTATAAAAAACAGACATCAAAATTTACTTATACGCCTCATACTCAGCTGCTGTTTCTGGAGTAATCACGTATATTCCGTCTCCCTCCGCATCAGCAAGTAAATCATCCATAGTCTTTCCTGCAGGTGCAAGGTATACATATACAGTTCCCTTATCTGAAACATATACATAATACATAGCAAGCTCGTCAGATGAACCATCAAGCTGTGCAGCATACTGAATTGCAGGGATTTCTGTACCTATATTAGTTAAAATCTCTTCTGTTAAATTCTCTCTTAACTGTTCGTTTGAAAAATCATTAAATGTTACCTCTGTATCAGCTCCAACAATATTTACAGCTGTAGCATCTTTTCCACCCGGTGTAAGTTCTATAACAACTCCATTTCCACCATAAGTAAGTAATGTAAAGAAGCCTTCATTGCCTAAAGCCACTTCAACAGCAGTCTTTATAGTCTTACAAGTCTTTATGTCTGTTCCAATCATCTCAGCAGCAGCTTCATCCATTGAACCATCTACGCTTTCCTCGTCATCCTTAACTACTTCGTCATCTTTATTTGACTCCTCAGTAGTATCCACTACAGACTCCTTTTCTGTTTTATCTTCCTTTTTTGTGTCCTCATCCTTGCCACATGCACAAAGTGAAAATGCAAGTGCAGCAATTAACATAAGTGAACCTAATTTCTTAATTCTACGCATAATTAATACGCCTCCTAAATATTTTTTGCAGTCTTTACTATAGCACCACGCCACCCAATTATCAAGATTTTTCTTTCCACCCAATGTGGATTTTTATATGATTCAGCCTCTCATTTTCACACTGCACCACTCGTAGATATAAACAGGGTATAAGAAAACCGTTTGAACACGCGAGTCCTTAGGTTCTTACCTGACATAATATATAGGGCATAGTGAAAACACGCTTTCGCTCGTCTCACTACGCAAGGGTACTAAGCAAAAAAGATATGGAACAGATTAAAATCTGCTCCATATCTTTTTTAGCTAAGTGCCCGCGTGTTCAAACGGTTTTCTTATGCCCTATATATTATGTCAGGTAAGAACCTTAGTACTCCTGCGTGTGAGACGAGCGAGAGCGTGTTTTCTACATACCCTGTTTATATCTACGAGTGGTGCAGTGTGAAAATGGGATGCTGAACCTTATAGGTAATCCGTTCTGGTGGGATTATATAAGGATTATGTAGATGAGGGTTAATACAAGTCCTATGCCAAGAAGCATAAATCCGAAGGAAAGGCTTCTGCCTATAACCAGTGCATCCTCCTTAAACTCATCATATCTAACCGCAAGTATATGCACATAATCTTTCTTAATTGCAGGTTCTTTACCTGTAATATTTCTCTTGATTTTCGCCACCAGTCCAGTGAAGAAATTCATTATATTTCCAAGGAAATCTGTCACAACATTTCCTTCGATTCGCTCAGTTTTAGTAGGTGTATCTTTATAAATCGTCTTTCTTAGAATAACCACCACAGTATCCATAAAGCTATCGCATACTCTCGCAATTACACCACCTATAAATGGAAACACGCCTAGAAGTATTGGGCGATATATGAGATTTTCCATATCAAACCATTTTGGCCAGCGGTTTACATAATTACCTTCCTTCATAAGAAGCAATCTTATAATTAGGAAGTATACCAAAGAGCCGATTACAAGGGTTATAACTGCCCCCTTAAGGTTTATCCAGTTAAAATAGTGAACCTCATGTCTGTGCCCTACAAAGTGCATAAACTTATCTCCCATAGCTGCAACCTTCTCTATAACAGCGTGAGGGAAAAGTCCCCATACAAAGAGTATAATTCCGCTTACGGTCACTGCTATTCCACTTATAGGGTTCATATATTTTTTCTTCTCATCATACTTTGCTTGAAGCTTCTCGTCCTTGTTTTTCTCTACAAATATTGCCACAAAAAGCTTAGTCATATAAGCAAGGGTAAGACCACCGCTTACTAGGAATATCCACTCAATCACCGTATATATAGTTCCACCGTGATACTCCACTATGCTTTCATGGAGCAAGGTTTTGCTGATATATCCGCTAAACATAGGAATTCCCGCAATAACAAGGGCACCTATTAAAAACAGCACCTTGATAAGCCTCTTCTTTCTTCCAAAGCCTCTTATAGCATTTAAATCAAGAGCGTGGGCATTCATATATATAACACCGGATATCATAAAGAGAAGCAGCTTAATCAGGGAGTGGTTTATCATATGTACAAAGGTTCCATCCACCGCAAGACCATTATCCTCTCCTATGATTCCCTGCATACCTATACCCACCATTATAAATCCTATCTGGGACATAGAGGAACAGGCAAGGGTTCTCTTTAAATCTATAGAAAATACCGCTAGCAATGCTCCACCAAACATAGTTATAACTCCAAGGGTAAGGATTAGCTTTCCCCAAAGAGGGTCATGGAAGAACATATTGCTACTTACTACCAATATGCCAAACACACCGGTCTTGGTAAGTATACCTGAAAGAAGTGCTGAAGCTGGCGCCGGAGCAACAGGATGTGCCTTTGGCAACCATACGTGAAGTGGAAATGCACCTGCTTTTGCACCAAAGCCCACAAGCAAGCACACACCAACACTATATAACAAAGTCTCATTGTTGGTTGATGCTGCAGCCTCCATAAGCTCACTTATCTTCACAGTTCCAAGCTGGTTATAAAGAAGGAATATGCCCATAAGCATAACCAATCCACCGATAATAGCCACTGCAAGATAGGTAGCTGCTGCCCTAAGGGATTCCCCATTTTCTTCCTGGGCAACCCACACATAAGATGTAAAGGACATTATCTCAAAGAAGATAAATGTAGTATACAAATCTGCAGATAAAAACACTCCCATAGTTGCACCTAAAGTAAGGAGGAAAAAGGTATAGAATCTATTTCTATTTTCGTGATGGACAAAATACTCTCTTGAAAGGAGAGTAGTCATCATCCACATAAGTGCCGCTATCATTACATATATCAGCCTGAAGCCATCTAAGGTAAAGCCTATTCCCATACCACATATCTCAGGAATGTAGCAATCAAGAATAGCTTCCTGGCCCACTTTTTGGTTATACATAAGAAATAGTCCCATTGTAACAGCAAACTCGCTTATAACCAAAACCCAGGCAAATATATCTCTTGCCAATTCATTTTTTCTACCTATACAATAGGATATCAATGTTCCAAGGAAAGGTAGAAAAACTAATAAAGGTAACAATAAACTCTCGTTCATACTCTACTCCTTTCCTAGAAAACCGTATCCACAACTTCTGACAATTGACTCATCAGAAGGGATGGATTAAGACCTATAACAAACATCACTACTACAAATATAATAAGTGGAAGAGTCATCATCCAGTTCGGGTCTTTTACATCTGATATGGTACTGTAATCAAAGTCTTTTCCTGGGAAGTAAGCTCTAACCACTACACTGAGCATATATATAGCTGTAAGAAGGGATGATACAAGAAGGGCCGCCACTCCCACAAAGGAGAGAACTGTGTTATTTGTCACTGCTCCCTTTGCCAAATCCCACTTACTTACAAAACCACAAAGTCCCGGCACGCCCATAAGAGCGAGACCTGATATAGTAAAGGCAAAGAAGGTCTTTGGCATCTTTCTTCCAAAGCCATCCAACTCATATACATAATTTCTTCCTGTCTTATATATAACTGAACCTGCACAGAAAAATGCAGTAATCTTCATAAAGGCGTGACAAATCATATGGGCAAATGCACCAAGCAGTCCCATAGGTGACATAGTGATAACACCAAAAAGTATGTAGGATAAGTTACTTACTGTAGACCAGGCAAGACGCCTTTTAAAATGGGGCTCCTTAAGTCCTCTACTACAACCATAAACGATAGTAAATATAACGAGCACCATAAGGAAATTCTGAGCCCAAGTTCCCTTTAATGCTTCCGTTCCAAAGCTAAAATTAGTTACTCTTATAATGGCAAAAGCACCTGCCTTAACCACTGCTACGGCATGGAGAAGTGCAGTAACCGGAGTTGGTGCCACACCAGCCTTTGGAAGCCATGCTGAAAATGGAAACATCGCTGCCTTAACTGAAAATCCGCAGAAACAGATTACATACACAAGTAGCATCAAATCAGTTCCATTACCAATTTTAGCCATATCAAGAACTCCTCCTGCCACAAAGTCGGCAGTTGAACCATATTTTAATATGTACACCATACCAATAAATGCAAAGGCAGCTCCACCTAAAGAATAATATATATATGTTCTACTTGCCTTTATAGCCTCTTTAGTGAGAGTGTGCATAACCAGTGGCAAGGTAACTATGGTGAGCATCTCGTAAAACAAATAAAGAGTTACAATATTGCCAGCCATAGCTATACCAAGAGTCACACCATAGGTCATGGTGTAAAATCCAAAGAAAGTCTTCTCGTGGGTCTCATGTCTCATATACTCTACCGCATATAGAGTTGCAAAAGGCCAGAGGAAGGCAACCAAAGTAGCAAACACAGAACCTGTTTCATCCAACTTTAAGGTTATGCTAAGTTCCTTTGTTAAATCAAATACAACAAAACCACTGTCTGGTCTGTTCACTATAATTAAGAACACCAAGACAGAAGTTGTGATAACTATAAATTCTGTATAGATTGCAAGCCATGACCTTTTATTAAGTGGAAGAAGTGGTATAAGACATCCTCCAACTATAGGAAGTAGCACAGCTATTAACATAAAATATGAACTCATCTATCCTACCTCCTTAAAATAATGTGGCAACAATTTCTCGGGCAAAATCTATGATAGGATTAGGTAATATTCCAATCAAAAGTGCCAAGATTGCCATTATAAAAATCACTCCGGACATACTATCAAGTTTTTCCTCTTTCTCTTCTATCTGGACATCTTTTCCTGGGAAAAATCCTCTTATGGTTATAGGTAGAAGATACCCTGCTGTAAGAAGTGCACTAATCAAGAGCACTACAATTCCAAGTATAGATACCACATTTAAATCAGCTTTAAGCGCACCGGAAGCAAAATACCACTTGCTTATGAAACCAACTGTTGGCGGTATACCAATAAGCCCTAGAGCTCCCAATGTGTAAGCCATAAGAGTAACCTTCATAGTCTTTCCAATACCAATGAAATCATCCACATGGGTCTTTCCTGTCTTAAACGCAAAGAGTCCTGCTGAAAGGAAGAGACTACATTTGATAAGGGCATGTCCCACCACGTGAACCAGGGAACCAGTCATAGCAACCGGGTCAAGCAAAGCAAGTCCAAAGAAGATGTATGACACCTGACTAACCGTAGAATATGCAAGTCTCTTCTTGAACACCTTTTCTCTATATGCAAGCATAGAGCCCATAAATATAGTTGTAAGGGCAAAGCCAATCCAAGCATACTGAACCCAGCTTCCCCTAATAAAATCAGGACCCACAACATAGTAAACCGTACGAATTACACCCAAAACACCTGACTTAACTATAATTGCAGAAAGTACTGCAGATGCCGGAGATGGTGCCACTGGATGGGCTGTTGGAAGCCATGCGTGGAAAGGGAGCATACCTCCTTTAGTTCCAAATCCAAGTAACATAAAGAATACTGCAACCAACATAATCTCTCTATTTTCTGACGCCAACACCTCATTTAAATTTGCACCTGCTGTAAAGTTGAGGTGGTGACAGTGCTGATACACTACAAACATACCAAAAAGGGCACAGTAAGCTCCTGCCATAGAATAAAAGAGATACTTAAGTCCTGCCATAATAGCTTCCTTAGTTCCCTTGTGCAACACCATAACAACTGATGTTATTGTCATAAGTTCATATAAGAGATAAAAAGTTATGAGATTACCTGCAAAATCCAGTGCAACTAAAACTCCATACACTATGAGATAACATCCATAAAATCTTCTCTCCTCACCCTCGTGCTTCATATACTTAATGGCATATACACAAACCATGAGCCACACAATACTTGTGACTGTTACAAAAAGTCTGCCCAAATCATCTATGTGAAAATGTATAGGTATGTCGTCTACCAGAGAGAAAAGCACTATATCATCTGGACCGAACCAAGCCACATATAAAGTAATTGCCACGCAAACAAAAAGGGTAATAAGTGAAACCACCCCTGTGTACTTAAAATTGTCACTTATAAATGCTTTACTTTTCTCTCTAGTGTGAGACACAAAAGAAGATATAAGAAGTAAAACACCTATAAGAACTGATATAAGTATTGGCAAAACAATTACGTACTCCATGTATCATTTCTCCTAACCAAACATAGCTAAACCTTTTTCTATCAAATCAACTACAGGCTCAGAACAAACTCCAAGCAATACATTTAAAACAATAAAACCAATAAGGGTTATATTCTTAAGTGTCTCCTCGGAGAACTTAATCTTAGCATATCCCTTCTCCTTAACCTCAGGTGTCTTCATCGGCGTATAAATAGTTATAACCGTTCTCATAAAGTACATAGCATTTAAGATAGTACTTATAGCAAGAGCCACCAGTGTCACCATCATCTTTGTATCAGTCTCCCAGGCTGCTCCTGCGAATAGAATCTTGGATATAAAGCCTGAAAGAAGAGGAAAACCTATCATAGAAAGTGCACCTACAGTAAATGCCACACCTGCGGTTTTATTCCTGTAACCAGCTCCCTTTAAGCTAGTTATATGTTTATCATTTCCTGAGGCATCTATAAGTCCAGATGCAGCCACAAAAAGCAAAGACTTTGTTGCAGCGTGGAATACAATACGATATACACTGGCCACCATACCAGCAACAGTACCAAGGCCAAATCCCATATATATGTAACCTATCTGAGCAACCGATGAAAATGCTATCATACGTCTTATGTCTTTTTCCTTTATGGCATTTATAGAGCCCATAAGCATACCTGCCACACCAAAGACAAAGAGCACATCTATAACCTTACTGCTCGCAATAATATCAAAGCCAACAACTCTGTAGAATATCTTTATGAGTAGGAATATATATCCTTTTGAAACCAAAGATGAAAGAATTGCCGCTGAGGATACTGTAGAATATCCGTAGGCATCTGGCACCCAGCTATGGAAAGGATACAGAGCACTCTTTATAGCAAGTCCCACCGCAAGAAGTACTATGGCTACAAGAAGAGGCATATGATACTCTCCTGTAACATTGAGAATGGCTACCTGCTCCTTTATATTGCTCATAAGAAGGTGTCCTGTTAAATCATACAGGAAACAAATTCCAAGAAGAAATAGACCAGAACCAAGAAGATTCATAATCATGTATCTAGTAGCTGCAAGTATAGTTCTACCCTTCTCTCTAATCATGATAAGTCCGCAAGCTGCTATGGTATTTATCTCCACAAAAACATATGCATTAAATATATCATTGGTGTATACCAATGCCATCAAAGAGCAAAGCAAAAGATTGGTCATTACATAGTATAGATTCTGTTTCTCGCTATCGATATCTTTTTCTCTTTCCCTTATTCCTGCAAGCATAGAAAGAAGCAATATAATGGTGAAAAACAGTGCCATAGAAGCCTCTAAGATTCCAATACGAATTTCATTTCCCCAAGGTGCAGGATAATGACCCATAGAATAGGTGTATGCCTCCTTAAGCTTTAGGGCGTGAAGCAACACAAAAAGCTGCATAATTCCCACAGAAATTATGACAAAAAGGTTCACATACTTGGCTTTCTTTCCCTTTAAGAGAAGGCAAACCGGCCCCGCAAAAAGAGAAACAAGTATGGATATAAATGGTAGATTCTGCACAAATTCCATTACTTTTCCTCCTTCTTCATAAGGGCTGTAATCTCATCTATATCAAGAGTGTGATATCTCTGGTATAGTCTTATAGTAAGAGCAAGCATAAGAGCAGTTACAGACACAGACACAACAATTCCTGTAAGGACCAGACCACTAGGAATAGGATTAATGTATGCAGTAACATCTGTCACACCATCAGTTATAATTGGTGCTTTTCTACCTTCCACATAACCTTTAGCCGCAAGGAACAAAAACATAGCTGTATCCATAATATTAAGACCTATGATTTTCTTGATAAGATTTTTCTGCATTAAAAGATTACAGAAACCTATACCAAACAAAACCATAGATATAGCTTCTTCGAAATTCACAAAGAGATTAGATAAATTCATCCTAGTACCCTCCCTTTCTGAACATAACGTAAAACGTGTACATAGTTCCTGCAACTACCACACCGACACAAATGTTTAATATGAGAATAAGACCACTGCTTAAGATATCTCCAGCAGTTCCAAGAGGAATTATACTGTGGATATGATTAGCACCGGTATAAAATGAGTAGCTCTTTGCAAGGCAGTAGCATCCCAAGGCAGATATGCTTAAAACCTTGTATGTCTTAGCAGTAAAAAATCTCTCCGTTTTCTTAAAGTCAAAAGCGTTAAGGTATAAGATAAGTCCTGCACCAATTATGGCACCTCCGGAAAAACCTCCTCCGGGGCCAAGGTGACCACACAGCACTACATAAGCACCGAATATAATAATTGGTGGTACTAAAAGCCTTGCGGCAGTCTGCAAAATCACATCATTTTTTGGCTCATATATTCTGTCATTTTCTCCTGTAGCCTCTTCGGTTTTATCGCTGGTTTTTGCAAGGAGTATAAGCACTGCTGCCGTAGCAATAAAAAGTACATGGGATTCTCCCAAGGTATCAAAAGCTCTGTAGTCTAAAATCATACCGGTTACAATATTTACAGAGCCAGTCTCCTTAAGACCTTCCTCGATATAACGTTTTGCCACTTCGTTGTTTGCTGGATTAGTTGCTTCGCCGTAAGCTGGAAGATTTGACACAGCTACAAGAAGCATGGCAACCAAAAAGACGCAGAAAGCCACACAGAAAAATGTATACAGCTTGTTAAATCGCTTCACTCTTCTGCTACCACCTACGGTATATAAATTCTTTATTCGCTCTTCTTTTTCTTTCTTGTACTGCTCTTTTCTTTCTAGCTCTTCCTCACTTATAGTCTGGGGCTTTGTTTCTATCACATCTATAAATGGATCCTTTGTACCATCAAGCCAGCGCTTGAATCGGAAAGAGAAAGTTTTTTCGTAGATATCACTCGGAATCTTTTTGCTCATCTTCTTCCTCCTTCTTATCTTCTTTTTTAATTATAGCTTCTATTTTTTTCAAGGTGACAAAGAATAATATACTTGTTACACCGGCACCAACAGCAGCCTCTGTGATAGCCAAATCCGGAGACTCAAGAAGAAGCCATATAACGGACATAACTACACTATATGACATAAAAATCAATATGGAATTGAGTAGGTTTTTAGAAAAGCTTACCGCAATAGCGCAAACCACTAAAAACACCAAAAGAATGTATACAAATACAGTCATTCCTATTCTCCTTCTTCTAACGCTCCTAGTTTCTTCTCTGTATAATGATGTGCCTTGTCTTCATTTGTTGTAACCTCAAGTCTTGCAATGAGATGTGAGGACACCGGAGATGCTATCCACAAAAATACAATTACTAAAAACAGCTTAAGGGATGTAAAGCAAAACCCGTTCATGATTATTACACCTAATATGGAAAGGCCCAGACCTAAGGTATCTCCCATGGCTGCAGCATGCATTCTGTTAAGCACATATTTAAACTTAAACACACCTATCATCTCTATAACAAAGATAATTAAGCCGCAAACCATAAAAATGGCACCTACTATGAATTTAATCCACTCAATTATCTCCATTTTTTTCTTCCTCCATCTTCTTTTTAAGGTAGACACCAGTGTATACCTTAGTAAGTACAATTACTGCCAGAAAACTAATCATTGCATAAATAAGACAGATATCAGCAAGATATCCCTCCCCTAGCACAATAGTAAGCGCTGCGATTATAACCATAATCATAGAACCCATCATATTGGTGGCAACTATTCTATCTGCAACCTTAGGTCCTAAGATGGCGCGAATAAGGCAAAGCATAACCATAATAGCCATAATTATTAAAAATGCTACGAAGAAAATCTCGTACACCCCATCAAGGGTCTCAAAACCTTTTCCCATTATGCTTTCCTCCTTAATTTCTCTCTATATCCTTCAACACTTCAATAAAGGCATTGTCATCTATGCCCTCCACAAACTCCTCATCAAGACAATGAACTGTGTACTGGTTTTTCTCCAAAGAAACAGTTATAGTTCCCGGTGTAAGAGTGATTGTATTAGCAAGCATAGCCTGCTCTGTAGGATTGTTCAATTTGGACTCAAAAGTCACAAGAACAGGTTCCACCTCTTCCTTTTGAGTGAGAATAAGCCTCATAACCTTAAAGTTAGACTTAATCACCTCACCTATAAGCATAAAGATATACTTAATCACTCTAAATATGTTTTTATATAATTTTTTTTCTTTTTCAACGCTGTAATCTGCGAACTTGCAGGAAAATAGAAAAATGACAGCAGAAATAATAATACCAAAAATGGCAATCTCTAAATTGAATCTTCCGTTAAAAATAACCCACAATAAAAAGTACACTAAGTACATTAAATATCCTCCAAATTGCAACCAAAAATTGTAATTTTTGTCCTTTTTCATAGTATCGTTTTTTATGGTGTATGTCAAATAAAGATTTATAAAAATATAGGGTTATTGCAAAATTTTTTACAATTATGCAATAACCCTATAAAAATCATTCGTAGGTCTTACTCCTCCATCCTCTTCCTTATGTATTCCACAAGAATTTTAGATGTTTCCACCTCACCAAGTTTGCTGCTATTTACGCAGATATCATAATGTCTCGAATCTCCCCACTTAAAATCAGAATGGTAATTATGATACTTCTTTCTACTTCTGTCATGGCGAGCAATCTTAATTGCTGCTTCTTTCTGACTAAGCTTATATTTTTTCATAATCCTCTGAACCTTAGATTCATAATCACCTGTTATAAATAAAGATATAAGTCCCTCATGCTGCCTAAAAACTGACTCTCCACATCTTCCAACTACAACAAAGGATTCACCACTTTTGGCCTTTTCTTTCAAATAATCAAACTGTAATTCAGCCATAACCTCTTCTATGGAGTTTGAAAAAGAGCCTATACGTCTCGACAAAATTAAATTTCTAGGTTTTTCATCATATTTTTCAAGATACTCTATCTTGATATTTTTCTCATCGGCTATGCCGTCCAATATAGCTCTGTCATAAAGTTCAAAGCCTAAATCTTTTGCAATCATTTCTGCAATTTCATGTCCGCCACTTCCGTATTCTCTACCAATTGCAATAATAAATTGTTTTCCCATAATGCTTCTCCCTTCTAACAGTAACGTACAAATATCATAATCATAGAAAGTGCTACTATCATTATAGTGGCTGGTGCCATAATTTTGCAATATCTACCCCAGGTAATTGGGTGACCATTTTTTGCAGCCACTGAAGTACCCACTACATTTGCAGAAGCTCCGATAGGTGTGGCACTTCCACCGATATCTGTTCCCATAGACAACGTCCACGCAAGAGTATCAAGACTTACCCCTGATGTTGCCGCAAGACTCTGAATAACTGGAATCATGGTTGCCGCAAATGGTATATTATCAACAAATGCACTGGCAATAGCAGATACCCAGAGGATAATTGACACCATAAGAAATACGTTTCCGCCACTTACTCTACCGATAAATTCTGCAATTATCTCAAGCACACCAGTCTGTTCAAGACCTCCTACTACCATAAATAGTCCTACGAAGAAAAGTAAGGTTTTATAGTCCACCTTTTTTAACAAGTAAACTATATCTTTTCCTGCCGCAAGAAGAGTTATAATCGCAATAAATGTTCCTATAAAAGCCACCGAAAGATGGGTCATAGAATGTGTCACAAGAAGCACTACCGCTAGCATAAATATAACACTACTCACTACAAAATCCTTCATGTTGGTTATAGCTTCCTTAGGTGCAGGCATACTGCTAAGATCAATATCCTGATTGGATGCAAGTTTTAAATCTTTTCTACACACCACATAGAAATATACAACCGAAATAACAAGTCCAAATCCCGCAATAAGTCCTGTATTAGTCAAGAAATCTGCAAAGGAATATCCAAGAGACGTTCCTATAATTATATTTGGTGGGTCTCCACACATAGTTGCCGAACCTCCAAGATTGGCACAAAATATCTCTGCCAAAATCATAGGCACAGGATCAAACCTCAGAAGTCTCGCAAGCTCTACAGTTACCGCTGCCAGAAATAAAATAACTGTAATACTGTCAATAAACATTGAAAGTATGGCTGACATTATCATAAAAGTTATAAAGAGTGGTATAGTTTTGTAATTAACCATCTTGGCAAGCTTCATACAAAGCCATCTGAAAAATCCTGCCTTTGCCATCCCCTCAACCATAATCATCATACCAGCAAGAAATATAATGGTTGCCCAATTTATTCCCGAGGTAGATTCACCACTTTCACCGGCTGAATACCAAAACTCTAGGGTAAAAATACCCTTTACATTAAGAGTTTCAATCACGGCCTCCATACTGTGTAACCCAAGTCCAAACACAAATACAAAAGTAAGTACCCCGCATACCAAAGTTACTATGTGTCTTTCAATTTTATCCATTACCACAAGAACAAACATAGCAACAAATATAATCAACGCTAAAATCTGAGCCAATGTCATTTTCTTTTCCTCCAAAACCGTCTAAAAATTTATGTCATCCCCTCAATAACATTGTATGTGTTGTAATTTAGTCGTAAAGCAATGCTCCGTATCTTATCTTTCTATATATTTTTTTAGCAATTGTTCCTATCAATGCAGCTCCTTCAAAAAATTTCATGCAAAAAAGCACACCAAGAGAAACCTATGTCTCTATAGGTAAAAAAAACCTCAAAGAAAGAAATATATTATTTTTCGCCGTCTTGCCTGTGAATAAAATCAAGAATAAATATATCCGTATGCAACTCCTGGATAACATCCCAATGTAAGCTTCTGCACATATCAGATATATCATGTATATAATTTTGAACACGTAAAATAGTCACTGAATTTCTAGTAGCAACTTCGTTGTATGTACGCTTTGAATTTTTATTTATATACGCAACATTACGATTACCAAGCATATCAGTAGTACAGATTTCAGTATTAAAATCTGTCCCCTGAAGTACAGTAACCTTCTCAGAACGAGGATTGACAGATTTATATTCTTTTGCAGATACGATGTCTTCCCTTGGCATCATACATATCATTAACATAGAAATAACTAACAAAACACATATACTACAAATGTTTTTTCGATTATATCTCTTAATATTCAAATCCGTCACCTCCTTATGTAATATCGGAAACATAAGTACGAGCCAAACAACCATTCAAAAGTCACTTGGCTCATTAGATTCCCATACATTATACATCAAATATTTTAAAGTTAAAATATTATTTATTAATTTTTATTGAATTTGTGTAATTACAATACCATCTTCATCAACATTTCTTTTGTAAGCTTGCTTACTTCCTTGCCGTTTATATCAACTACCATATTATACAGCTCTTCATCTATGTTAGAAAGCTTCTTACTAAGCTCATCTTCCCAACCGAGCAATGCCTTAGCTGCCACATTTCTCCAACGAATAACTGGAGAGTTTAAGCATATCTTAATCATCTTCTTGCCCTTATTAGGGAACTTATCAAGATACTGAACAACTATATCAAGAGGAAGTGCTTTTTCATTCTCAGGTTTAAATATCTGCAAATCACCCATTCCTACAGGGTAATCCTCCTCTTTAATATTCAAATCACAAAGGTCAAAGAAATCTTCTGTCTTTGTATCCTTGATAAGGATATATGTTGAATATCTAAAATATTTAGTAAAATCATTTCTTAAAAGTTCATACAATTCTTCAGACAAATCCTCATTTCTAAGGCTTGAAATTCTAAGACAAAGGAATGTCTTTTCAGGCAAAGCATCCTTAATCATAACATTTACATTCATAGATGCTACCAACTCGTCTACCATAGCTGCTATAGTGTCGGCCTTTTCAAGCTCTCTGGTTTCAAAATAAAGCTTAATTCCATAAAGTAAATCTATTGTCTCGATATCAAGAGCTTTTCCCTTAAGCTGAAGGAAATAAGCAACAATAAGTCCTGATGGATTCTTAAGGTCTGCCAGAGATGCTGCTGGTCCATCTTCAACTAAACCTCCTATAATATCTCTTACACCAATCATCTCTTCATCAGACAAATTGCCCTCAGCCAATCTCTCATAAATACCGGATTTTGCAGCACATGTCATAGCAAGATAATTACACATAACGGAATTCTTACATCCATGTTTTAAAATCCAACTCTTCTTCTCCTCAGTATCAGCTTCAAGAAGACCCATAACGTTTATCTTGCCCCAACCATTCAACTTCTGAGCGTAATCAAACAAAATCTCCTGACGAGCATCGTTGTCCCAGTACATCATATTATCTAAAACATATCCTGTAAAATCCTCATAGTATCCCAAGGTAACCAATGAATCCTTTACCTTTGCAATCTCCTTTGGTTGCAATCTAAAGAGTCTCATAAGCATAAGTCCAAGCTTAACAGACTCTGGCTTAGTTCCATTTAAAACGAAGAAGTGAGCCATAGAAAAAAGCTTCTGTGCAGGGAAATCCTGCTTGTGCAACTGGATATAATTGAGTATTACTTTACCCTCAGTAGCTGTACTAAAATCATCTGCCTCTTTATCCTCAAAATGCTTTAATGCAAAAGCCTCAGGCTTTGACATATAGCCTTTTAAAGTCTTTGGAAAAATTGAACTTCCGCCCTGTCCACTAGAATGATGTCTTAATACTCCCTCTTTTGCTCCAGGTGCAAATTTAATACCATTTGCAAATTCTTCTGTCTCAAGAGAAAAATCTGCTGGCAACTGTCCATCCTTTACAATAATCTCTTTAATTTTCTTATAAATACTCATCTCTGCCATTTCAAATACCCCTTTATATATTATTTTTCATATGTTGCTTATTGTTATACATATTATTATCTGCTCGTTTAAGCACATCTTCATAGCCAGCGTCTCTCTTTTTGTCATATACAGTACTGCCTATAGCCGCTGATGGTTTAATATCCAAAGTGCTATTGCCAAGTACTTGAGCAAATTTCCTCTCATACTCTGTGCAATCCATATCGTTCAAGTCTCTCATAATCACTACGAATTCATCTCCACCAACTCTATATACATGTTCATAATCAAACACTTCTACGAGACATCTTGCAACCTCTTTAATAAGTCTATTACCCACCTCATGTCCCAAAGTATCATTGGTAACCTTCAGTCCATTAATATCAACTACAAAGATTGCGAAGGATACATTGCCATATTCTATCTTTTGCAAGAGTTCAGTTTTTTCCTGTGCATAAGCTGTACTATTTTTGACATGAGTTAGTACATCTATATATGCCAGATTATTTATATAATCTATTCGATTCTTAAGCTCCTTTGCAGTATGCTTGAAACTTTCGGTAAGGGTTCCAACTTCATCCTTGGAAGTACAAGATAATTCAACATCTAGATTACCTCCCGCAATCTCCATAGCTGCCCTATTTAACTCTCTAAGGGGTTTTGCTATAGACTTTGCTATAAACACTGCCACGCAAACAAATATAAGTACTATTATAACAGTTATTATACCAAGCTCACTTATGAGTGCATTTGTATTTGCATTTATCTCATCTACCGGAGCTGCTACTACAATATACATATCATTTTCCAAGGGCTGAAAAGCAAGTTTAGTATCTTCTCCGTTATGTTTATGCTCATAAAGAGAATTCTCATATGCAATTTGACTAACTTCTACATTTTTTAATTCGTCACTAAAGTCTCTAACCGATACGCCCTTCTCATAATGTTCACTGTGAAGCACACACAAATTATTATCTGTCAAAAATGCATGTCCTGTATCAAATATGTGAATTTCATCTGTTTTGTCAGTAATAAAATTAAAGTCAACATCCATACCTACAATACCAATGAGAGTTCCATCCTTATATATAGGAATAACATAAGAAATCATATAAATATCTATGTTATCGTTATAATAAGGTTGCATCCATGTAGGTTCACCGTTACTAACTGGAATATAATACCATCCTACATGTTCCATATCATCTTCATCGTATAAAGACAAATCTGTCACTTCCACATTATTGAACTCATCTGTATCAGGATTTTTTATCTTAAAAAAACCTGATTTATATCCCGCAATATCAGGATTAAATCTGATATAAACCGCCACCGCGCCTTCAGTTTCTTCAACAATAGTCTGACCTAGCTCTTCTATCAGCTTAGTATACTCCTGAAGATACTCCATATCCGAAGAAAGTTTTTCAACACTCTCTAAATTATCAATAGCATGTTTTGCCATAATTTCCACAGACTGTTCTATCCTAACAAAAACATTGTTAAGTTCTCTTGCCTTATCCGAACAGGTAAGATTCATAATTTCAGCGGAATTCTTATTCATGGCATACTTAAAAGATAAAATACTTACTCCGCCAATAATAATAGATGACACAACAATACCTATAATTATCAGTGATGTAATTTTAGTTTGTATTGATTTCATTTATACATATCCACCCATATAAAACAGTAATTTGTTACATAGTATATATATTAACACGTTATCCTAATTAATTCGATTGTTTTTTATAAAAAATTAAAATATTGATGAATTTTCTCTTGTTTTATGCTACATTTAATATATCAAGTCAAGGAGGTGAGATAATGAATATTGCCATATGCGACGATGACAAGCAGTGTAGCGGGATGCTTACTATATCTCTCAAAGAATATGCTTCACGTAAATGCATCACTGATTTTTCTGTTTCCACATACACTGACGGCAACGATTTACTGGATGCCATACAGGAAAACAGAAACTTTGATATCTGCATATTAGACATATTGATGCCAGCAGTAAGCGGCATAGAGCTTGGTGTTAAGCTTAGAGAAAACGGATTTAATGGCGTTATAATTTATCTCACATCAAGCAAGGAATTTGCCCTTGATTCCTACAAGGTTAAAGCTTTTAATTACATATTAAAGCCTGTTATCCCTGAGGAATTATACTCCACTTTAGATGACGCTATGAGAACCTTGTCACTGAAAACAGATAAAAGCATCATAGTCAAAACTAAGGAAGGTAACGTACGTCTTTCTTTAAGTAATATTATGTATGTTGAATTATGCAACCGAATCCTTGTATACCATCTGGACAATGGCTCAACCTTGGACAGTATATATATTAGAGTTCCATTTGCTGAAGCAACCAAAGAGCTTCTTGCCGATAAAAATTTCCTTCAATGCGGAGCAGGAAAGATTATTAATCTCTCACAAGTGACTATGGTAGGCAATGATGAAGTGACTTTTAATGACACCTTCAAGGTTTTCTTTAACAAAAAAATCTGCAACGAAATCCGTTCTGTCTGGATAAATAACTAGGGCAAGCACACTAATCCTTTAGTGCACTTGCCCTTTATTTCTACTTTACATTTTGTAAACGAATTATAATGCTATTTGTACAATGTTTTCCAACAGCGTTCTTTCATAAATGTCGCAATAACAGATATATCTTCGCCTTCATAGTATTTTACAAGCAATTTTTTAAACTCCGGTACTTCCTTTTCCGGAATCACCAAAAAACCTCCGCCGTGTGAAATAAGATAGTGGTTTGCAAAAATAACAGAAGCACGTTTATTGCCGTCCAAGAATATCTGAGTTTTCATACAGTAAAGGCAAAGTCTGATGGCAATGTTAATGGCATCATCATCTTCCTCAGCAATCTCTCGGATTCTGTCTTTTACATCCAGTTCGTTCGGTAAGGGTGGAACATAAGATGAACCACCTATGGTAACCGGAACACCACGAATTCGACCACCTTCTGCAAAAAAGCCTTCATTGACAAGTCTTGCAATATGACTAAGCATATAATAGTCAGAACGGCTGGCAACTACATCACGGTCCAAAATAAATTCCCATGCGTGTTTCAAATTTAGAATCTTCTGCACGTCAGTAGCCGTCATGCCGGATACTTTACCGTTCTCTATGATTGCTTCCGTCTGTGGAAAGGATGTTGCAACACCCTCCAAAACAGCCTGATCATAGATATTCATTTTCATATTTGCACGTGCAAATGCGATATTATTTATAACGTCAGCAGAAAGTTCATCCTCAGGATATCCCGCTTCTACAAGTTGTTTTTTAATACTGCGTAAGTGTTTTCTGATTTCACGAGCTTCTCTGGCATTTCGCAGAAGTAGATTATATAGCTCTTCAGTATATACACCTACATAAGTAGATGTCTGTTTTCCTGCTACACGTTTTCTGACATAAAGATATTTTCCGTCACCACGTTCCTTGATTTCAGGTGTACCATCATAAGGCATTAAATTCAGTCTTGCATGAAGGTCAGCGCGACTTCTGAGCAATTCCTGTACTTCACTATATTGTACGGCCATTGTATCTCCTCCTTTGGGGAACAATTTACTCTAACATCATACCAAAACGCTCCCCAATAGTCAATATATTGGGACTATCAAATTGCAATGAAATTATCAATAGTATCGTTGACCCTCAATCTTTTCCGACGAACAAAAAAAGACTATATTTCACTCACTAAATATAAAGGTACATTTATCATCCAATCCTGCTCCCTATATTTAGACATAGACGTCCTGATTGCCAGTTCTGGTTTATATTTATCACAGAACACTTTCAAGCTTTTTGCTCTAAGATTTTCCTCTGCTTTAACCTCTATAGGTACAATCAGACTATCCTTTTGGATAAGAAAATCTATTTCTCCCTCAGATTTAGTTTCTGTAAAATAATATGGTGTATATGGTGTTTCAGCCACAATCTGCTGTAAAACATACTGTTCTGTCATAGCACCCTTAAATTCTACAAACACTTTATTTCCTTCTAATATTGACTTTGCATCCAAATCACTCAATGCGCCAAGCAAGCCTACATCAAGAAGGAAGAGCTTAAATGCCGAAAATTCCGTATATGCCTTTAATGGCATGGCTGGCTTATTTACCTTATATACTTTTTTAATCAGACCACAATCCATAAGCCACTCTATTGCTATCTCAAAATCCTTTGCTCTGGCACCCTCTTTAATCTTACCAAAGAAAAACTTCTTGTTTTCCTTCGCAAGCTGCATAGGGATAGAATTCCACACCATTCGGATTCTCGGCAGTTCTCCCACCGTAGTGTGTTTGCTAAAATCACTTTCGTATAGTTCTATGATTCTATTTTGCAATTCTCGTACTTCTGTAAAATCTTTGTTCTCCACAAAACTAGATACCACTTCCGGCATGCCACCGATATAATAATACTTTCTGAGATAATCCTGTAGCTTATCATGATAGGCTTCAATTAACCCTTGCTCTTTTTTCTCAATCAAGGAAACCAGTCCTTCCTCTCCCAAAGCAAGCAAAAATTCTTTAAAGCTTAAAGGATTTAATTCCAATGTATCTACCTTTCCCACAGGGAACGACACTCCTTCGTGTATAGCAACACCAAGCAATGAACCGGCTGCTATAATTGCATGCTGGGGTGCATTTTCATAAAAATATTTTAAAGCTGCTATAGCTCTGGGATTTTCCTGAATCTCATCAAATATAATCAAGGTTTCTCCCGGAACTATCTTCACACCTGTCTCAATATTTATAGACATCAATATTCTTTCTATATCGTAGTCTGTGGAAAATACATCTTCCATTCTTTTATTGTTATCAAAATTTATATAAGCTGTATATTTGAAACACTGCTTTCCAAATTCCTTCATGAGCCAGGTTTTTCCAACCTGCCTTGCCCCCTTCAATATAAGAGGCTTACGATTTTTTTTATTTTTCCATTCAATTAATTTTTCCAATGCATATCGTCTCATAAAACCGCCCCTTTTCTAATGTTCTGACTTTAGTATACACTTTTTCTGACGAACTTTCCATATTTTTTTACACTTTTTCTGACGAACTTTCGACTTATAAAAACATTTTTTCCGATGAACAAAAAAAACTCTCCAGCTTGATATCCCTTGTTAAGCAAACAAGGAAATATCAAACCGAAGGGTTTTTTTGTTTACAAATTATATCTCTTTTTTCTTTCTACTCATAGCAACCAATAATGTGCCACTTAACATTAGCATGAATGCAAGTGCCATAAGTGGAGTTGCATCTCCTGTATTCGCATTAGAATCAGGCGTAGTTGCTTCCTTAACATTTCCCAAATCCACATCATCAATTACGATAACATAATCCGATGCATGAGTAAATGTTAGCTCGGCTGTTCCATCACCTGCTATCACATCCGCACACACGTACTCCAATTCCTTGGTTGTAGGATTGTAGTAGAACAGGTTTGCATAGTATCCTGCATTGGCACTACTAAGATTGGTTGTAAGGACTGCTGTAAATCCAAACTCACCTGAGTATGCCAGATTAACCTCTATAGTACTTTTCTCCCCTGTAATATTATTTATTACATCTACAGGAATATTATTAAGAGGATTATCCTCTGACTCAATGGTTGTACCGAAATCAATATTACCAATGTCACCATCAGTTATTGTTCCGCCATCGATAGTCCAGATTAATCCATTATCAAACTTAAAGGAAATGGTAATATCCTTATCCCTTACATCCTCGAGGATATCTCCCGGTACTACTGTAGCTCCGTTCATATCAACCACTACTTCGTCACCGGCTTTTGCATCATCAATTTCATCACTGATAGCATCCCAGCCCATCTTGCCATCATCACCCATGATAAATGGAGCTTCATCAGCAGGAAGAATAGCAAGCTTTCCACTTGCATATGAGAGGCTATAGTTTCCTGAAAGAGTAGGACCAGTTATAGTAATTTCATAATCACCTGTTTTGTTACTATCTGATACACCAGTTGCTGCCTTAATGCTATCCTTCATATCCTGAGACAGTTTTTCACCACTAACAAGTCCCTCTACATCATATTCGTAGACAGAAGGAAGTTCATCCTTCTCAGCTATTATATAGCTCTTAGCGGTGATGTATGCAGGCTTTGGAGCAACAGTCACCTTTATCTGACAGGTTGCTTCCGCATATATATCATTCGATGCAGCTTTAATTTCAATGATAGCAGTTCCGGCATTTACAATGCTAACCTTACCGTTTGCATCCACAGTCACTACAGTTTTATCCTGCTCAGGATTCTCAACAACTTTATATGACACCTGAGTCTGATTGCCGGAAAGTGAAATAGTTTTTCCCTCATCGCCATAGGTCATTGAAATATCCTCTGCATTCAATGTCTGAATCTTCTTATCTGTAATTGTAATACTTGATGTAAAGGTTGCATCCTTATAATTATCCATAACCGCAGTTACTGTAACAGTTGCTGTTATCTCATCAGTATATTCATCTACCTTTTCCACATCATAAGTTAATACACCCTCATCACTTACAACGATATTGGAGATTATATTATCTGAATCATCTTCTTCAAATGAATAAGAAATATCCCCACAGTCCTCAGGAAGGCTAATACTATAGCGTTCTACTGTAGGAGTCTGTCCGTAGGTATAGGTTTTCTTTTCCTCCGGTAACATAGGTGCTTCAGCCTTTTTAATCATAACATTTGATGATAAAGAAACTGCGCCACTTGGTTGTTCTAAGATATAATTATTTTTGTCGTCACCTGTCAATGCAAGGGTAGGAAGCAACACCTTAGAGTAGCCATTATCAGTAACATCTGCAACACCACCGATAAGCGGCTCTCCCTGTTCATCCACCAAAGTTGCTGTAACAGGCAACTGTATAGTTACTATATCATTGCCTAAAGCACCACTAAGTGTAGCTTCTGTCACCTGTATATCATCTGTCCCATCAAAAGCTCTATCCTCTGCAGTATAGCTTGTTACAGTAAGTGTAGCTTTTTCAATGGTAAATTCCACTGATACAGATATAGGGTTATTATTTCCATCCTTGATTTTATCACCCTCAGTATCAATCAAATACATAGTTGCCCTATAATCACCTGCATTTACTGCCTTACCATCTACGAGACTTACACCTCCGGTCAGTGATGTATACTCAACAGAAGCTGTTGCACCTGAGGAAAGTGTTCCGGTTGTTTCTGCCTCATAGGCTGCTCCGTTATACACAAGTGCCCCGTTTGCATCCGGGTCAGAAAGGGTAATGGTACTTGGAGCCGTGCCACACACATCTGATCCAGCACAGTTCTCAGTAATACTAGTACCATTTATTGTATATCCTAAAATATGCTCATGTGATATATACTTAGTATCCTCTGTCATATGCTGAATATAGTTATCCTCACCAGATAATATATTTTTAGGCAAGGTTGCATCTTCCGGCAGATACAGGTAAAGCTTTCCGTCTATGGTCTTTACATCATTCAAACCGTAGTACTCAGGGATATTATCTGCATCCGTTATTGGTATATCATTATCAACACCCTGAATGGTAAGTTCTTTGCATACAAGAGTCTTACTTCCATTAGCCTCTCCGTTTGTCGCTGTAACTGTTTTGTTTGAGTTGATGTTACCGCCGGTTATATAGAGTGTTGCATTACCTCCATAACCATTACCTATAGCTGCTCCATCAACTAGTCCATCAACTGTATTTGATGCTTTAATAGTTCCACCAGATATATTTACTAACGCATCTGCAAACTGCCCGCTTCCTATGGCTGCACCCAAATATGCGTTTGATGCCTTAACAGTACCACCATATATATTTATTGTTGCTTTCGCACTGTTGAATGTAACATGACTTCCTTCGTTACTTCCTATAGTCGCCGCACGTCCATTTGATGTTGCTTCAATATTACCACTCATTATATTCACAGTACTATCAGACAACTCAATACATCCACTACTTTGGTCATTGTACATGCTAAGCTTATCTGCGCTTGTTCCATTGATATTCAATATACTGTTAGTACGTACTTTCACTACTGAGTAATATGTGTAATCTTCATTGTCACAGGCTAGCTTTGATTCTCCCTTAAGAGTAAGGTTGACCTGTATATTCTGTCCTATGTCAATATTAACTTTTTCATCTGTGCTAATATTTATACTATCAATATTAATATTTACAGGTGTCTCACTGTCCCAACTCTTAATAGCTACTGTATTAGCTGTTGTATCATCATTATTGCTCTGATTGATATTAAATAATGTATTAGGGCTTAAATATGAATCCGTATGTTCACCTTCTGAATCTGAATACTTTACATATCCACCATTTGCTTTATATCCTATTTCAATGTTTCCATAATATAAATCCAAATTATAATCTATTGTTATTATATCTAAATGAAGATCAACCTCCGTTGCCTGATTATCCACAGTCAACTCCTTGGATACAGACTCGCCATTATTCAAGCTATCCGTTTGGAAGCTAACTCTGTATTCGCCATTTGCAACAAAAAAACGAATACGACCAATTGTTCCATCGAAATTTAATCCCGGTTCCATTACAACATAATCATTAGATACCGGATTCCCCTCCGAATCAGTAATAGTCAAGATATAGTCATTTTCCGAAAGATTCTGTGTCAAGTTTGGAGAAGAAACCTTAAGGGTTACCGGATACATTTTCTTCCCTATTTCCAAGTTATTATCCTGTGCTAATATAAATTCCTTCGACCATGTATTAGTACCATCTGAGATGGTAATTTTAGCATTTTTTCCTATGTTGGTATCATTCATATAGCAATTCATACCAAATGAAACATTATAGTTAGTAGGTGTTAAGGTGTATTCGGCAGTTCGAGTTATACCATCCACTTCCACCATTGCAGTTATATTCTTCTCTTCATTTAATACCTTATCATTTAAGGAAACATTAACAGTATAACCTTTGCAGTTACTGGTGTTTGGTCTAATGGCTCCGCTTATATTTAATTCAGCTTCATCTTCAATATTTACACTACCACCGGAAAGTGTACCATTTCCCTTTGATTCGTTTATATTATACGAACCGTAACCTATATTACCATTAGCAGTGACATTTCCACCATTAATAGATATTACTGTATTATATGTGTATGAACCATCTTTTAACCAAGATCCCATTCCTATGGAAGCACCCCCACTACCAGGGGTTGCGTTAATTGTACCTCCGTTAATGGATATGCTTTCTACACTATTACAATCTCCTCCACCTATTCCAGCTGCACCAGCTCCACCAGAGGCCTCTACGTTACCTCCATTAATCTCTATTATACCGGTTCCCATATTATTAAAATCTACATCATCTTCATTAGTGTAGTGTCCAGGAGAAGAATTTCCTATACCTGCAGCACCTAACATCGGCGTACCATTTACTTTATGTGTACCACCACGCGCCTGAATTGTTCCACCATTGATTATAATTGTTCCGCAAGTATAAGTGGTTGTAGTACTAGAAGTATCAATTCCATTTGCTACATAGTAGCCATTACCCGGAGCCCCGATTCCTGCTCCTCCACCATAGTAATTGCCTCCAAACGCTTTCAGAGTACCACTTGAAGCATCTGTAATTATAAGAGTACATCCTTTCGGCACGCTGATTCCCGCAGCATTAGATCTATTTACATCACATATATTCACTCCCTCAACTGTAAGATACAGAGTAGCTCCGTTTCTCAAAGCTATTGGTGCCGGATCATTGTCATTAAAAAACTTCGTTTCAATATTCAAATCCCTTATTGTTAAATGCACTTCTACCCCATCTATGGTTATTCCGGGGCGACTAGATAAGTCATCATCGTCAGAAAACACACATGTACCTGTGATAGTAGTATTATCATATGTACTAAGATTGCTGCTATTAATTACAATCTGCTCGGTAAGTGTGTGGATTGTTTCTTCTTGGCCATGGGATATCATGATATTTTCAGGCAATAGACATACTACCATAATTACTGTGAGTAACCCAGCCAAGACCTTTTTTAGATTTTTAAGCATTTTATTCCTCCCAAATTATTTCATCTATATTTTTTCTATTAATCAATATAGAAAGTTATTTTTTCTTTCTAAAAACAAAGGGTATAATTGCGGATATAGCAAATACGGCACCCAGACCAAGCATTATATAACCGACTATAGTTATAATATTATTGTTCTTTTCTATAGAGTTTCTGGCATCATCAAAGTCAAGCCATGTCTCGCCATCCACCTTAAGTTCATATATAATTCCTGTTTTCTCATGAACAAGAAGTTTCATCTTAGTTCCTGATTTTAAGTTCATCAATCTTTCAGTAAGCTTGCCCTTTGTACAACTAGAATGTATATCAAGATCCGAGCCATAGTCATCAAAGGTCAGATATATACTATTTACATCTATACCACCATCAGCGTCTGAACGATACTTACATTCATCAAAGGTTGCTTCAACCTCCACGCAATCCGTTCTTTCCATTCCTTGATACCAATTCTTACCTATCATACAGAACAGGCCCAAGGCTATAAGCAACACTCCCATTATCATCCTCTTTTTTGGGTCTGCCAAATCTCTTAGTCCAAAAGAAAAACTCATATTACATACCTCTATCTTTCCACGCTTTATTTTTACTGCAATATAACACATTTTTTTTAAAACATTTATTTTTGCGTAAAAATAGCCACATTTTGCGTAAAAATAAATGTTCAAATTTTCTCTTGACATGGTAATATATTATATGATATTTTATTTCGGTTACTCAAAAGTAACCGGTAACTAAAGGTACTTATAAAGTTCATGTAAACTTAATGGGGGAATATATTATGAGAGTATTTATTAGAAAAAAAGCAAAAAGAATACTTGCTGTTTTACTTGCAGGAATTATGATGTGTAATATGCCATGCTTTAAACCTATAATTGCTATGGCAGAGGATATTGCGGTTGGGGGAACTGTAACTGTTGATAGCGATACCAGTAATAACTATATAATGAGCGGTGGTATGCTGGACACTCCCATCCTAACCATTAATGAAGGTGTGGTATTATCAGGTAATATATCTACAGCTACGAATTTTTATCAAAACACTTCCACAATAAATAATAATGGAACCATTTCGGGAAATGTAACCTTAACAGATAACTCCGCTGCAGAATTCGTTATTAATAACTCTGGCTCAATTGCAGCGATATCATCAACTAATGTACCTTGCACTCTTACAGGTGGAACAGTAGGAACATTATCTATTTCAAATGGAGAAATAGATATTTCAAATATAACTGTTACCGACAGCTTATCTATCTCTGGCTTTGAAGGGACATATACATTTACTCAATCAGGTAGTATTACAGTATCTAGAAGCACAAATGTATCCATATCTGAGAATGTAAATGTCATTGTCACATGCGAAGGAAAAGAATTCATCTTATCTGGTGTATCGGGAAGAATGGATGAGGTATGTGGTATCAAACTAAACGTAATTGATACAAATAGTACAGGGCTTACTTTGGTTGATAATTCTTGTTTATCCTCTTATTATATGCATAATGACACAATTAGCTCCGTGCAGTACAAATTACTTCCTGGATATGGAATCACAGCTGATTACCTTGCAACTGTGACTGACAGCTGCAATGGTTCAGGAACTCCTAATGTTACATATTCAGAGACTGATAATATTTTATCCATATCATATACTGTTTCTGGAGCTGATGTAGATGTTTTAAACGGAGAAGTTCGAATCACCTTGACAAGTCCATCAGTTCTGTCTGAGGGAACCGTTGTTTTTACAATTCCAGATATATATGTAGGTCAGGAGGTTTCATATACCTTTGGTACGGCTACGGAATACGATACCGCCGCTGGAACTGTGAAATTCAAGAAAAATACAGATGGAGACGAAGCCTATACAACTGTAAAACCAACTGCTATTGGCGACTACACTGCTCTTGTTGAGTTTCCTGCAACTTATGATTATGGTGCTTATTCTCAGACATACAGCTTCTCTATTAAAGAGCTTGAGGAGGGTATTGCTGACATTACCGTGGCAGATATTTCTTACGGCGAGACACTTAACCCACAGTATTCTTCATCCACCAATACTTCTACTCCTACTGTAGAATATAAGCTTACAACCCAGGATGAATCAGCATATACAACAACTGTTCCAACCGCTGTTGGTAGCTACGACGCAAGGGTTACCTACCCTGCAACTGTATCACATAAAGAAGCTGTTAAAACTACAAGCTTTAATATAAATTATCTCCCAGGCGAGGGAAGTATTTCTGTTGCTGATGTCTATGTTGGAACTGAGATTACCCCTGTTTTAGTCTCTGACAAAAACGGAATTGCCCATGCAATTATTGAGTACAAGCTTACAACTGACACCGTATACTCAATTGTAAAACCAACTGCAGTGGGAAGCTACGATGTAAGAGCTACATTCCCTGCAACACTGATTTACGACGAAGTTATTGCAACTGACACCTTTGAGATAAAGGAGCTTGAGGAAGGTATTGCCGACATCACCGTGACAGATATTTCCTACGGCGAGACACTTAACCCACAGTACTCATCATCTACTAATACTTCTACTCCTACTGTAGAATATAAGCTTACAAGCCAGGATGAATCAGCATATACAACAACTGTTCCAACCGCTGTTGGTAGCTACGACGCGAGGGTTACCTACCCTGCAACTATATCACATACTCAGGCAGTTGCTGCTACAACCTTTGAGATAAATTACCTTTTGGGTGATGGAAGTATTTCCGTTAACGATGTCTATGTTGGAACCGAGATTACTCCTGTTTTAACCTCTGACAAAAACGGAATTGCCCATGCAATTATTGAGTATAAGCTTACAAGCGATACAGAATATACAACTGTAAAACCAACTGCAGTGGGAAGCTACGATGTAAGAGCTACATTCCCTGCAACACTAATTTACGATGAAGTTGTTGCAACTGACACCTTTAAGATAAAGGATTTTGAAAATGGTGTTGCAAGTGTTACTGTTAAGGATGTGGTGATGGGACTTTTGGTTTCACCAATTATTGAGTCATCCACCAACAAAAGTGACAATGTCACCATCCTTTACAAGGAGGCTTCAGCAGATGATACAACATATACCAGCACAGTTCCTACTCAGGTAGGCACCTACACTGTAAAAGCTATATTTGAAGCCTACAGCATATACAAAGAGGTTATTGTTACAGATGACTTTACTATCAGTTACTTAGATGTGCCTGAGGATGCATACACTATTACAGGTACTATGGGAGAAAATGACATCTATACCTCAGAGGTAACAGTTACTGCAAAGGAAGGTTATCTTATATCAGATACCTTAGGCGGCAGATATGAGGAAAAGCTTGTTTTTGATGCCACTACAGATGATGGCGTAATCTACCTTAAAAAGATTGAAACTGGCGAAATGACTGCTGGCATAGCTCTTAACGGTTTTGATGTAGACACTGATGCACCTATAATTAACCTTACCGACAACCAAGTTTATTACAGCGATTCAGTGGATGTTGCACTTTCAGATAGTGACATAGTAAGAGTTATGGTAAATGACACAATTATTACTGCTCAGGAACTAAATTCCCTTGGTAATAAACTCACTCTTGACTCAGAGGGTGGTGTTACTCAGTACACAATCCAGATTTGGGATAAGGCAGGTAATATGTCAGTAAAAACTGTTACAGTTGCTTCTGAGTGGACAAAGGCAGGCGTCATACCTGCTGGTGACCTGGTTAAGCTAGTTGCCAATCAGGCATACACCTTCGCCGAAGGTAATTGGCAGGTAGAGGGTGATAGTACTAGCTATTCAGGCAATACTACCTTCTATGTAAGTGAAGATGGAAACTACACATTTACACAGGAATAAATAATAATAAAGCGTAACAGATTTAATCTGCTACGCTTTTTCTATTCTTAAAACTCTGTCACATCTGCCTTACACATCATCTTTCCCTTGCTGATTATAAGTGGTATTACCACCAACAAGTCACAGAGCAAGAATCCCTTTATACCAAGTTCTGAGAAGTAAAGTAAATATCTTCCTGTTGGTATGTAGAGAAGCTCATTGACAAGGTAGGTAAATAAACAGCTTATAGCAATTCCTACGGCACATGCCATTACATTCATAACTATAATCTCTGCTGCCACCTTAGCCTTTATCTCTCTCTTGCTTCTTCCTAAGGCTCTATACACGCCAAACTCATAGATACGCTTCATATACTGACCTGTTACAACTGAGTTAACGGTTACTGCAAGCACCACAGCTATAAGGATAACCACCGCATAGAATATTACAAAATATGCTCTAAACTGCTCGTCTATGCCCTCCTTAAAATGTCTCTTAATTTCTACCTGTCTGTCACCTAACAAATTAGTCAGGTAATCACGAAGCTCCTGCCCTTCCATAGTATCACTATAAATATATGCTCTAGCATGATTCGACTCATCATCCTCATATATGTAAAAGCTAGCAAATCCAGCATCTGGAATAATAGCATCTACTGTCCACTCTGCACTCAAATCCTCATCAAACTCAGGCCCTATTACATCTCCAAGCTTTATGCCCTTATCCTTTGCAAACTCTTCACTTATAACCACACTACGATTCTTACAGTTAGAGAAATCTCCTTTTATGCCAACATGTGTAAGCACAGCCTCCATATCTTCTACAGAATTAAAGGTATATGAATCGCCACCTATAGGAAGATTTAACACTGAGTTATGAAGCATAGAAGAAAACCCATAACCGGTTCTAGTTACACATTTTAAATTCTCATCCGCTTTTACATCCTCTAAGAAAGACTGAAAATCCTCTCCTGTTTCGTCTATAGATAGATACTCTGCGGAAACCACCTTATCATTAAACTCAATCTCCGGCTCAAAGGTCCAGTACAGAGAGTAAATATAATTTCCCGCAATTAACATTCCCACTGTAAGAAACATCATAAACATAGCTATAAAGGCACGACCCTTATTTTCTCGTATATAATAAAATGACGAAAATGGTTTTATTTCCTTCATATTATTCCTCTCCTTCTTCCTTTTGGGTTGCTGTAGTCACCTGACTAAGCTTTCCATCCCACATTTCCACAGTCATATCCACATCACTAAGTATTGACCTATCGTGAGTTACAACTATTACTAATCTATCCTTAGAGTACTTCTTAAGTATCTTCATAACATTAAATGCATTCTCATGGTCAAGGGATGCTGTTGGCTCATCGGCAAATATAACCTTAGGGTCGTTAATCATTGCTCTTGCTATAGCCACTCTCTGACATTGTCCACCAGAAAGTTTGGCAGGCTTTTTCTTAAACTCTCGCTCCCTTAAACCTAAGGTCTTAAGATACTCCGCCGCCTTTTCCTTAATGTCCTTAACATTTCCTGTACCTGCCACAGTTACATTGTCCATAGCATTCATATATGGAACTAAGTAGTGCTTCTGGAATATAAAGCCGAACTCATTTCTTCTTAGATTTTCTCTATCCTTATTAGAAAGAGTAGTGAGTTCTCTGTCGTTGTAAATTATACTACCCTCTGTAGGGCTTTTAAGGGTGGACATACAGTACATAAGTGTACTCTTTCCGCTACCACTAGGCCCTATTACTCCAACCAAGCCTGTATCCGGAAGCTTAAGGTTAAAGCCATCTAGGGCGTACATCTTCTCCTCTGTATCCATATCGTATATCATGCTAATATCATTTATCTCAAACATAATCTTCCTCCTACTCCTCTATCATATCTATGGTTTTAATCTTATAAAGTGTAGCCAAAATCGGTATCTGAAGCACACCCACTATAGCTGCGAAAACTGCTATTATTTTCACTATCTGGTCAGGATAAAACATCTGATAGCTAAGACCTAGGTAAGCTAGTAGATTCTCTCCCAAAAGTATCATTGCCACTATACTAATAACTGCTCCTATCACCATGCTTATTCCAAATATCATCATAAGCTCCCTCATCATCATGGAGTATATAGCCTTTCTGGAATATCCTATGGATGAGTAGAGACAGTATTCATTTACCCTGCTTCTCATAAATGATACATAAGCCACTACTATTGCTATAGTAAGAAACACAGTTATAACTATAAGGATTCCTGAAATCATATCCTCTAAGACACCAACCAAATCATTGTCATACAAATCTCTCCAAGCATTTACATCAAATACTTCATCCCAGGCAGTAAGCTTTCCACCTAGCTCCTCAACTATAACTGACATATCACAGTGCTCCTCATCACAAAGCACTACTATGTACCAGCCGGTGTTGTTAAAGCCCTGTGGTGTACCAACAGTGGTAAAATTATCAGATTCAAGAGCACCCACTATCTTAAAGTTCTTACCATAAATATCCTCCTTGAAGTAATCTCCCACCTTAGATTCCTGATTCTTTAATACCTTGCTGTCCACAAGTATCTCACCTGAGCCTTCCGGAAGTCTGCCCTCTACAAGCTTTGCTCCCATATGGTCTAGGTATGGTTCAATCATATCTACTTCAACCAGCGGAAACTTATATCCAATACCACCCGCTATACCATTATAGGTAGAGTTTAAAACCTGAGTCTCATAGGCATCTGTTATTCCTGGATAGGCTTTTAGATCTTCCATAAACTTTTCTTTTCTTGCCTTGGACACCTCTGCAGCCTCCTCAAGAGTTTCATAGTCATCTATGGATATACCAAAGGTATCATATTTAACACTTATAAAGGCCACCTTCTTGGGTTGCTCCAAGCACATAGGTCTAAAGCTTACCTCCGATGCCATAAATAAAAAGTTTATAATGTACATGGTCATAAATGATAGTGCTAATGCTATAATCAGCACCCAAACCTGCTTTTTGTTGTTCCGTATAAATTTTGACGCAGATAAATTACTGTTCATTTTCTCTTTCCCTTCTTACAGACAAATTAGTTGTATTTTCTTTTGAATATATCTGTATTATAGCAACTCCTCACAATAAAAAAAGTGACCACAGTCATATTCTTCCTATGACTGCAGCCACATATATTATTCTCCAATAGGCAATTCCACAACTGCCTTAAAGCCCTCTTCATTTATAAATGTAGCCTCACCACCACACCTTTTCGCATAAGATATAATCTTCTTAAGACCAAAGCCCTGCTGAAGCTTCATGGTGCTATTAGCGTCGTTAAAATCGCTTTTTCCATTATCGGCTACCATAAGTCTTATATGTCCATTATCTCCCTTAAGCACTACCTGATAATAGGTGGCTCCACCGTGCTTTTGACCATTTGTAAGTAACTCCTTAAGAACTCCCGTAAGAAACTCCCCTAACTCATGAGACACTCTAACATCATCTGGCAGCTCCCCAAATATCTTATCCACTTCTATGCTGGTATCCATAACAAACTCATCTATTATGTTAGTCATAATCGCCTTAAGGTCACTGGCTACAAAGCCCTCCGTCTCCTCGTCCAAAACTCTAACCGCCTGCCTGATGGATTCAAGACTTCCTCTAATTCGCTCATTTGCCTCATTCATCTTTCTTCTGGCATCCTCTGGTTTAACCTCGTAGAGCATATCCGCCGCATCCAGGGTCATAACCGCCGCAGTTATAGAATGACCCACACTATTATGTATGTTTCGACTTATGTTCTCCCTCTCTAAAAGTCTGGCATTTTTCTCCGCCAGATAGCTCTGTCTTACCAGCTGCTGATTCACTCTTTTTTCATGCATCTCTCTTATGTTGGAATTTTCAAGAATTCTTCTATCTTCTTTCTTCCGCTGCTCTTGCTTATCAATTGCCCACTTTATTACAAGAAGTAAAGCTAACTCCAGCAAAAGGAACATAGCAAAAAGAATCACCCAAGCAGTGGTGTATTCCCTGTAAACAAATAAATTCACAGCCATATAGATAAGGGTTGCAAGCACTAGCTTGTACCTTTTCATAAACTCATCCATAAGGGCAAAAGCACCAAATCCCACAAAGCTTTCAGACACAATAGCAAAAACTATCACCACTAAAAGCTTAAAGAAGGTTACCAGCTTATTTTTCTCTTCATCTAAGGATGTAAAGGTTACCGCCACCATCAAAACACCTGCCAATATAATAAGCAATGTGGGATTACTACATCTAAATACACATATAAGAGTAAGT
>JAGBBM010000003.1 GCA_017938485.1 Lachnospiraceae bacterium | reverse complement strand
GCCCCCCTCAAGATAAGATATCCCATCTTCGGAGTAAGACCCCTTGAAGACTACAAGGTTGATAGGTTAGGAGTGTAAGTGTGGTAACACATTCAGCTGACTAATACTAATAGGTCGAGGGCTTATCCTTAGAGGTTTCTAAGAAACGGGAGATTTGTTAGGTAAGATGTAACTCATCTGTGTGAAGTTCTGAAGGTACATTTTAATAATTTAGATAGTTCATGCATATAATAATAGAGCACACTATAAAAAGTGTGCTTAAGTTAAATATAGGGGATTGGTCAAGTGGTATGATAGGGGTCTCCAAAACCTTTGGTGGGGGTTCGATTCCCTCATCCCCTGCTTTAAGAAAAGCTTTCATAAAGGCTTTTCTTTTTTTACACTAAAATATAACCATCAATCAGTTGTTATTATCTCGTATATATGTTAAAATATTATAAGAATGTGCAACACGATTGTTAATATTGCACATATTTTTTAGAAGGAGGGATACGATATGGCATCATTCAAGCTCAGTTCCGGTGGAAGTCGAACTATGAATATGGGAAAATTAGCGTCAGATTTTGAAATCAAAAATCAGATTCTGCGTGGCTATACTCATATCGTATTCGAAGGAGAATCTCACTTCTTATATATTGAAGATGATGATGAGAGAGCTAAGTTTCAGGATTTAGTATGTTTGCCTAATTATAAATGGTTTCAGGAGCAGACAGGTACTAAAAACTGGGTTTTATATAATCCAGAGCATTTTAAAGTGGATAGAAACTTAAGCGGTAAACAGATATTAAAGTTTAACAAAGAAAAGTACCAGGGTGGTAGATTAGAGTTACCTATTAATGCAAGTAGCTGTTGCGGTATGTTTTCTTGGACTACTATACCTGAGAATCTTATTCTTGGTAAACGTTTTAATACAAAAGAAGTTAAAAATATGAGTCTTATGTTTGCTGGAAGTATTCTTCCTAAGAGTTTTACTCTTGGTGATTATTTTGATACTTCTAACGTAGAAGACATGAGATATATGTTTTATGAGTGTTTTATATCAGAAGGATTTAAGTTTAATACAAAGTTTAATACCAGCAAGGTAAAGAACATGGAGTATATGTTTGCTCGTTGTAAGTTTGCAAATGGTATTAAATTGCCTGAGGATTTCAATACATCTAAGGTTACAGATATGAAGCATATGTTTTACGAAAGTATTTTCCTTGGTGATTTTAGCTTTGGCTACGCCTTTACTATATCTCCAAATGCTGATATAAAAGATTTGTTTGTTGGAAGTACCGTAAAGGGTGAATTGATAAATGAGAGTACAAATGATTTCTCCTATGTAAAACGAATATTAAAAGAACGATGATACCATAAAGCGTGATTTGTTTTTTCTCAATAAAAAAGAGAGTTTGCATATTGCAAACTCTCCTTTTTGTTTAAGGTATTAGTGAACGTCGTTAGGATCACCAACCATAGCATCTGCAGGAATCTCTCCTTCCTTTGGTGCCTTTACTAATATCATAGATACAAGTAAAGCTACAACATAAAGAGCTACAGTTACATATAATACATACTGATATCCAGTTGGGTTAACCATAACTTCTTTTCCGTGGTCTATAACAACCTTACCTGCATCATCAAGTAATGGAACTTCTTTACCGAAAGTCTTAACAATCCATGCAGCCATCTGATTTCCTGTAAGACCAGCAAATGCCCAAGCTGAAAGAGTAATACCATGAATAGCACTAATGCTTCCCATACCGTAGTGGTCTGAAAGTAATGTAGGAACATTTGAGAAACCACCACCGTAGCCTGCATTTACCATAAAGATAAGTGCAAGAACTAATATAATAAGAGCTGTGTTACCATTTCCATTCTTAATACCGCCAGTAATAATTGTTGCAGCAGTAAGAGTAATTGAAATGATAAAGATTAATTTGTAGATTGTGTTTCTATCCTTCATTGAATCTGCCCATGCAGAGAATCCAAGACGACCACCTGCGTTAAAGATAGCAGAAACTGTTGAAATAATACCAACTGACGCTGCAAGACCAAGACACTTGATAATCATCTTCTCCTGAGAGATAAGTGCAAGACCACATGTGATGTTGATATAGAACATTAACCAGATACCGATATAGTTACCGATAGGTCTAGTTTTAATAACTGACATAATGCTCTTCTTTTCTTTTTTATCCTGTGGCTCAACCCAGCCTGCTGGCTTATGTAATAAGAGATGTCCAAGGAACATCATAACAAAGTATACGCCTGCTAAAATCCAGAACATCTTGTAGATACCACCTTCTCCAAGGTTATCAAGCATAGACTGCATGATTGGAGATGCGATAGCCTTTGCAGCACCAAAACCAGCTACTGCAAGTCCTGTTGCAAGACCCTTTCTGTCTGCAAACCAAAGCATAAGAGTCTTAACTGGTGATAAGTATCCAGTACCGAGACCGATACCCATAATAAGACCGTAGCATAAATAAATTCCTGCAAGAGCAAGACCGCTTCCCTTGTGTAATCCTCCGTAGTAGATAAAGAAGCCTGTACCAGCCATACCTACAGAGAAACAGATTGTAGCGATAAGAGAAGATTTGTGGATATCTTTCTCAACTACATTTCCAAGGAATGCTGCTGACATACCAAGGAAGAAAATTGCAAAACTGAATGCCCATTCAGTTGCACCCTTTGAGTGACCGATGTAGTCTGCGATTTCCTGACTAAAGATTGACCAGCAGTAAACAGTACCGATACTGCAGTGAAGTAAGAGTGCAGGAATTGCTGCGCTGACCCATTTGTTCTTAGGTTTACCCATGTAAATCACCTATGCAATTGCACATAAAATGTGCTCTGCCCATATTAAATTTTTAGTTAAGACTGAACGGGGGCAGTTGCAATATCCTTTCTCCATTTCTCATTCAGTCCACATAATCCCATATATTTTACTCCTAAATTCGACATATTTCAAGGTGGTATAAGAAAAAAATACCAGTAATAATGTATTTTTTTTAGGACATATTTTTTTGAATAATTTTAATAAAAAATGAAACCTTTTATATATTATCCACATCTATATAGTATAAGAATATAGAAAGGGAATTGGTGGCCGCATCAAAATCACTTAAAAAACAAGTGACACAGTAAAGGAAAGACTATATAATAGGTAAAGACAAAAGGAGATAAGAAAAATGGAAATTACACAGAACCTAAGATGGGCATTAAATGAATATAAGAAGGGTAACAATCAGGCGTTTACATATGTATATGAAGAATCAAAAAGATATATATATGCATGTATTTATAAAATATTTTCTGGCAATGAGAACGGTTATTATGATATATCTGACGTTATGAATGAAACTTATCTTGAAGTTTGTCATAAGGTGTATCAATTGCAGGATGATGAGAAGTTTCTTTCCTGGGCAGGAACTATAGCTTCTAGAAAATGTTTGGAATACCTTAGAAAAAATAATAGATTCTATCTTAATTATGAGGAAGAAGAGTTAGAAAATATATTTGAAAGTGAAGAGATTATTCCCGAGAATGTTCTTGTGGACAAAGAAAAACAAAGAATACTTAGAGAAATAATTGATACTAAGCTTACAGATATTCAAAAGCTGTGTCTTATATCATATTATTATAATGAACAAAAACAAAGCGAGATAGCAGATAATCTGGGTATACCAGAAAATACAGTAAAGACGCATTTGTCAAGAGCAAAGAAAATAATCAAGGAGAACATTATCCTTGAGGAACAGACCTCGGGTACAAGATTTTACGGTCTATCCCCTGTACTTCTTATGCTTTTATCGGAAGAGCTTATGTATACAAATGTTCCAGATGAACTTTCTTATTGCATTATTGGTGCTATCGGAGGAACCTTAGTTGGTGTAGGTATGGGAACAAAAGAATTTGCTCGTGGCATAATGACAGATGGAAATACATATTCTGGAGTAGGTGGTTATGTGTCTGGTAATCAGGCAGGAGCTGTAGGAGGATATGTTCAGGCAGGAAGTCAAACTGGTGCTGTTGGTGGAACTGTGACAGGAAGTCAGGTGGCTGTTGCTAGCGGAAAGGCTGCAACAGGAGTATTGGGTAAAGTTATAGCTTCATCAATGAAGGCAAAGATTATTGCAGCAGTTCTTGGAACAGCGGCAGTAGCTACAACCGGAGTCCTTGTGTACAATGCAACCCATGACAAGGAAGATACAACACAGGAAATTACGACTGAGATTATTACGGAGGATATCACAGAGTCTATAGTTATAGATACAACTGAAACTATGACTACAGAAGCTATTACTGAAGAGGTAACAGAGGAAGTGGCTACTGAGATAGTTTTAACTGAAAATGAAGAGGCCGCGGTTATTTATATGGTACATTGCCTTACTGGTGGTCAGGGTGGAGAAGATTTGACTGACAAGGAACTTCGTCCTTCCGATGAATTGGCATGGGAATTTATTTCAGGAGCAGCGGCTTTTTATAATTATGATTACTTTAAGCAAGGCTATGATGGTGATTATATTTTTGGTTTAAAACCGAACCTTATGGGTGTACAAGCTACTTGGTATATTGCTTATGAAGATGTAAAGACATATTCCGAAAAAGTTTTTGGTATAGCTGAGCCTAGTGTCTCAGCAGCTTATGGCTTCACTGGAAATAATCCATATGTTGTGCCAGGATATCGTTATGATGAATTTACTCAGGCAGTTATATACGAGACTGTATTGGAAGAAGATGAGTATGTTATATCAGGAAATATTTCTATTCAGGGATATATGCTGACAGGTGAAATGCTTGATGATGGGCAATATGATTTTGAGTTAAAGCTTATAAAAGATGAAAACAGCCCAACAGGATTTAAGTTTGTTAGTATCAAATATGAAGCACCATCACAAGCATCAAACAATGGTGGAACAGTGGAAGATAATGTAGCAGAATTGATTAATAATGACATATACACAGCTACATCAATTCATACAACAATTCAGACAGCTCTTGCAGATAGAGATGCTTTTGAGGAATTGACAAATTATCCAACAGTATTTGTTTCTTTTTCAGAGGAAGGATTATCTATTTATTCTGATAGAACAAAGGAGTTACTTGTAAATACTCTTGGAACAGCAGAGCCAGCGATTTCATATACTGAAAATGGTGCATATGGATATGCGTTTAATGTAGATTCAAACGGAAATGTAAGTGTATATATAAGCGGTAATGGCAATCAAACAGAATGGCTTATATACTATAAGGGGAGCACTGAGGATATGGACGAGGAGTATGCAAAGTATTATAATTAATTAGTATAATTTTATAGAAGAAAAGAAATGGGGATGACCTCCGAATGAAGGTCATCCCCATTATTATTTTAAACTATAAGGATAAAAATTCTTTTTTCTTAAGTGTAAGTACTGCTATACCTGCAAGGGATATAAATGCAAGGATGCTAAGTCCAAGTACATTTGTATCATCTCCAGTATATATACTTGTATCAGTTGCCTTTGAAACAACTAATTTGACAGTTACAAGTGTAGAGTTAGATATAAGCTGCTGTCTATCATCAGGAGCAGTATATCCATTTGGAACGCTTGTTACATGAACTGTGTAAGTTGTTCCAATTGCAAGGTCTTTTACAATAGGTGTAAGACCATTTTCATCAGTCTTAACTGTTGCAATAACAGTACCTTTCTCGTCTTTAATCTCAACTGTTGCATTTGCGATTGGATTACCAGTGTTCTTGTCAGTAATCACTGCCTGAAGTGAGCCGGTTTCCTTTTCAACAGTAAGGTCAACACTTGTAAGATCTGAACTAGTTATCTTTACTGGTGTATCATCCGGTGCTTCATAGCCATCAGGAACAGTTGATGTGTGAACAGTGTAAGTGTTATTTATTGTAAGTCCTGTAATTACAGTTGTCTTACCCTTTTCGTCAGTCTTGCTTGTTGCAATAACCTTCCCTGTACTATCCTTAATCTCTACAGTGGCATCCTTGATAGGATCCTTAGTGTTCTTGTCGATTATAGTAGCCTGAAGTGAACCCTTCTTCTCGTCCTCTGTAGCAGGTTTAACTGTAAGAGTTTCAGTTGTTACTTCTGGGTCTATCTTTGTTATAGGAACATCCTTGTTTGCTGGTGGAGTGTATCCATCAGGAACAGCTTCTGTGATAATAGTAAATATTTCATCCACTGTAAGTCCAGGGATAACAGCAGTCTGACCATTCTCATCTGTCTTTCCGCTGTATACTTCTTTGTTATCTTTATCTTTTACAACAATGTCTGCACCAGGAATTGGTTTACCAGTAGTTTCATCGATTATAGTGGCCTGAAGAGAACCAGTTTTCTTCTTAACTTTAAGAGTTTTCTCGTTCACATCTGGAGCAGGATTTGTAACTGGTATAGTGTCATCTGCCGGCTTGTTGTATTTGTCAGGAACAGTTGCAACCTTTACAGTTACTGTACTGCCAACCATAAGGTTATCAATCTTTTGAGTCTTACCATTTGCATCTGTTGTAAATGGAATATCTGTAGTAGTTGGTGTACCATCCACAGCAACTTGAGTTACGGTAAGAGTACCGGTAGCACCTTGAATCAATGCGCCAGTCTTTTCGTCTACAATAGTTGCCTGAGCAGAACCAGTCTGGTGAATCTTTAATTCTGCTTTCTTAATTGTAGTTTCACTAGTATATTTTTCGGTAATAGTCACAGTCTCATCAAGTGGAGCAGTGTATCCTGCTGGAACGCTAGTAACTTTTATTATGTACTTACCAGTTGAGTCGTTTACATCTTCATTGATAGCTAAGTTCTTTATAACATCTGTATATCCAGATGCATCAGTTACACAAGTATCGATAAGAACGTCAGCATTACCACTTGCGTCAACATTGTATATCTCTACAGTAGCACCATTTATTGGTTCATTTGCAAATCTATCTGTAACAAGAACCTGAAGTGCTCCGTTTGGAGGAGGTGATGTTACAAATGGAACTACCACATCCGGATTAGTAGATGTAAGAGTTACAGTCTTCTTTGCAGGAAGTGGATGTTCGTGAGTAGATGTGCTTGGAGCTGGGTCATTTCCATCTGGGATAGAAATAACTTCTACAGTATATGTCTTGTCTAACTTAAGACCGGAAAGAACTGTTGTCTCGCCGTTTGCGTTTGTAGTAAGTGTTGTGATAACGCCAGTCTCATCACTAATCTTTATCTGAGTACCAGGAATGCTACAGTCATATAAATCATCTTCTATAGTAGCTTGAATTGAACCAGTTGCTTCCTTCTGTAAGTAGATAACTACTGTCTGAAGAGAAGAGTTAGTAATTGCCTGTGTCTTTGACGTTGTAGGAACGACATAACCATCTGGCACATCAGTTACTGTAACAGTATGTACGTCAGTTGAGTTGGTTCTGATTGTAAGTCCTGTAGCAGTAGGTGTATAACCATCAGTTCCAGTAGTGAGTGAAGTTGAAGTACCATCTGGCTTCTTTAAAGAAACGGTTACATCCTCAATTTCATCCAATGTCTTTGCATCAACCACCCAAACTCTAAGGGAACCTGTTGGAGTTGGAGTTGGTGTAACTGCATTTTTTTCTAATTCAAATTTAACCTGAACAGTTGCAGTTGAGGTTAAATTCTTGGTTATAGTAGGAGTAGCTGGAACCTCATATCCATCAGGAGTAGTGAGTGTGACATCAACAGCAGTGTTAAGTGGTATACCTGTCAAGACAGAAGTTTTACCGTTAGCACCAGTTGTAAGTGTTGCATCCGGATTAGAGTTAGATACATTTATTGTTACGTTTGAAATAGGTGTATTAGAACCTTTTTCCACAACAATAACTTCAATAGCACCTGTTGGTGTTGGGTTTGGACTTGCTGTTGGTCTTGGAAGATATCCACCAAAGTCCCATCTGTGAGTCTGACCACCACCACCATAAATCTTTGTTCCGATAAAGTTACCATCCTGATTAGAGTTGGAAAGTCTCACTGTTGCACTTGGTGCAAGAACAGTACCCTTAAATAAGTCACAAGTAGTTAATTCGCCAGTGTACGGAACTATATTGTTACCAGCATCTCTTGTATAGAAGTTCCAAAGAATGTTACCGTGTCCAGTGTAATCACCCCAGTTTTCCTTTGAATTTAACTGACCTGTAGCATCAGTAATGATAATCTTAGTGTATGGAACCGTATATGATGTTCTATCTTTTGGAATCTCGTAGTTGATGACAAGTGATTCACCATTTTTGAAATCATCGATATTCTGTATAGTAAAATCACCACCACCATTTAAGTTGCCACCATCAATATTAATATATGCAGTTGTATCTGTCTGGCCTGACAAATCGATAGTGTAGTTTACATTTGTTGAAGATACATCTATTCCGGCATCAGATGGAATATTTACAGTAGTAGGACTTAATGTTGCCAAATGAGCTGACAAAGCATTAAGCTTATCAAACTCTGCATCAAAATCTATAAATCTGTCAGTGGTGCTTGCTTCAGTATAAACTGTTGAGTTTGGCTCGATTTTCTTGTAAGAACCATCACTTAGCTTGAAACTTATCTCAGTGTTGTTCATAATCTGAGCATTACTTTCTGCACCAAGGTAAACAGTTGCACCGGCAAAGTCAGCGATAAAACCACTATCGGCATCAGCTTTTCTAAAGTAGAACACCTCTGATTTTACCAAGTCACCTAATTTGTTAGAACCACTGTTGGCACCAGCTGAAAACACATCAGTGGCTACGTTACCATGGCAGTGTGCTCTAATTTCTACACGTTTTTTGCCAAAGAAATGGAAATGGGTTGCCGCGTAAAGCGGGTCGGAACTGTCGTACTGATAAGTGGTTGGGGTAGGTACATTTGTGTATGCAGTAGTGTTGGCATTTACATTGCCGAGACTACTGAGTAGCATACTTGAAGCTACCAAACCACTTAAGAGCAAAGCTCCTAGTTTTTTCTTCTTTCTCATAATATCCTCCTCATAGTTTTATTTCAAAAAACCTCACAATAATTATATCATAATTTATACATATATACCAAAGGTTAATTAACATAAAGTTGATTTTTATGTAAAATGATGAACAAAAGGGTTATGTAATGGGTTTCATATCAAAAATGAAGAGCTTTTTTTGTGCAAAAATCTTCTATAACAATGTATAGTTCATAAAATGAATTATATTTTATATATTTGTATGAAAAAATATGTTGAAAAATAGAACAAAAATTTATACTATCTTATACAAGGGTATCTAGAAAAAAAGGGGGATTTATGATGGGAGCTCATGAGGTTGTTCAGCAATTAGAGCAGATGCGAAAAAAGAAAAATAGTTATGGGTTATATACGATAATATGTATGTTTTGCCCTATTATAGTGTTTAATATTATACCTTTCTTTGGTCCATTGACGCCATTTCTTATGTTCTTTGGCGTTGCCTTTGGTGTTATATTTTTTGCAGGAAAAAATGCCAAGGTAACAAAAGAATATAAGAAACTGTACAAAGAAAATTTTGTGGTGTCAGTTTTGAATGAGGTTTTTGACAATGTTACATATGATTATGAGAAAGGTTTTAATTCAGATTATGTAAGGAGTTTTGGTCTTACAAGACTTGGTAATAGATTTAGGTCAGAGGATTATCTGAGAGCTTCATATAAGGGGATTAATTTTGAACAGGCGGATGTAGTTATTCAGTATCATTCTTCAGGAAAGAATAGTCATACTACCACTTATTTTAGAGGAAGAATGTTCGCATTCGATTTCCCTTTTAAAAATGTGTCTACGGTGCAGGTGTTTACCGAAGCATATCCTTATAGGGCTAATTCTATAGGGAACTTGAGGATGAACAAAATACAAATGGAAAGTGATTATTTCAATAAGAATTTTGATGTACTTGCATTTAAAGACATGGAGGCGTTTTATGTACTCACGCCTCAGATGATGGAAAAAATACAATCAATAAAAGAACAGTACAACCATGTGGCTATGCATTTTATGGGTAATAAGCTTTTTGTTGGTATATGGACATCGGGGGATGCATTTGATGGTGATCCAAAGAGAAAGATAAACTATGTAGAAGAAAAACAAGCGTGTCTTAGGGATGCTCATGTAATTACAGATATTATAGATGCTCTTGGGCTTATGAGAGAAGATGGCGTAATGGATAATTATTTTGATTCGTAGTGTAAAACTTTCACATTGTGTGATATAATAGAGTAAATTTTTTTTAGAATAAGGAGGAGCGTATGGAAACACCAGTAATTGTTGGAATTGTTATTGCAGCCCTTGTAGTGATTCTGTTCATTATGGGTTATGTAAAAGCACCACCTGATATGGCTTACATCATTTCAGGTCTTAGAAAGAAAGCAAAGGTAGTTATAGGAAAGGCGAGTATAAGAATTCCTTTCTTCGAGAGATTGGATAAACTTAATCTTAGACTTATACCTATCGATGTAAAGACTAGCAATGCTGTACCAACAGCAGACTACATCAATATAAATGTAGACGCAACAGTTAATGTTAAGATTAGTAACGAGCCAGATAGAATTGTTCTTGCGGCAGAAAACTTCCTTAACAAAAACACAGAGTACATAGCAACTGTAGCACGTGAGGTTCTCGAAGGTAATGTCCGTGAGATAGTTGGTAAGATGAGACTTGAGGAGATGGTATCAGACCGTCAGAAGTTTGCAAATTTGGTTAAGGAGAATGCAGAACCTGACCTTGCAGCTATGGGTCTTGATATTATAAGTTTCAATGTTCAGAATTTTGTTGATGGTAACGAAGTTATTGAAAACCTCGGTATTGATAACATCGTTAAGATTAAAAAGGCTGCTGCTATTGCAAGAGCAGAGAGTGAAAGAGACATCAAGGTAGCTCAGGCAGAGGCTGACAAGCAGTCTAATGATGCAGCTGTAGCAGCACAGACTGAGATTGCAAAGAAACAGAATGAACTTGCTATAAAGAAGTCTGAACTTCAGATGGATGCAGACACCAAGAAGGCTATGGCAGATGCTGCATACCAGATTCAGCAGGAGGAACAGCGTAAGACTATCGAGGTTACTACTGCTAATGCTGATATCGCAAGACAGGAAAGAGAAATCGAGTTAAAGCAGAAAGAGGTTGCTGTTAAGGAGCAGGCTCTTGAGGCTGAGATTAAGAAAAAGGCAGAGGCTGATAAGTACGCTGCACAGCAGAAAGCCGATGCGGAGCTCTATGAGAGACAGAAGGAAGCAGAGGCTAAGAAGTTCGAGGCTGAGCGTCAGGCAGAAGCAAGAAAAGCTCAGGCAGAGGCTGATAGATTTGCTAAGGAGCAGGAGGCAGAAGGTATCCGTGCTGTTGGTGAAGCAGAGGCTACTGCTATTTCTGCAAAGGGTCTCGCAGAGGCTGAGGCCATGGAGAAAAAGGCAGAGGCGTACGCTAAGTATAACAAGGCAGCAGTTGCAGAGATGCTTATTAAGGTATTGCCAGATATAGCAGCTAAGATTGCAGAACCACTCAGTGCTATCGATAAGGTTACTATTATCGGTGGAGATGGTGGCTCAGGCAACGGTGTAGAGCAGGTAGCTAGCAACGTACCTGTAGTTATGGCAAAGGTATTTGAGAGCATGAAAGAGGCAACTGGCATAGACCTTGCCCAGATTGTAAATGCTGAGTCATACGACGCTAAGGTTAACAGAAACATTAACGTGACAGGTGTTGATTCTGTCAACGTGATGGTTTCAGATAATACTACTGAGGTTATTCAGTAAATTAGATATAATGTAAATAAGCAGGAATCCCATGTGGAATTCCTGCTTATTTTTATTGGCGTATATCGATTAAACCGCTACTTAATGTGTTGGTACTAAAGTAAGCACCTTCGGTAGAGTTGTTAATAAACTCTATAAACATATTATCTAATGAGTCTTCAGGCACAATAAATGCAAAATAAGCGGTTTTTGTTTCGCCAGATTTAACATTGTAGAAGTGGTTCTTATCGTCAACGTTTTCACCATTGTATATGAATGGAGAGTTGTAATAGTAATTTTTTTCTACTGTATCATATTCACCATCATAATAGCTTTGGGTTGGTGAAAATATACTTAAGGATGAGTCAGTTTCTTCTATGAACATCAAGTTACAATTAAATAAGAGATCATCTTCATAGTATGTTGTTGAATAGTCGATAGTTATATAGACTAATTTAACAGGCACCTCGGTTTCATAAACTAGTTCATAACTGGAATTTACTCCGTCACCAACGGTGTAGTATTTTAAGTGGTCAGGTTTAAAGGTTCCGTCGCTATCTAGGTGATTTTCTGGATTAATATTGTAATATTTCAGTACTGAGGAATCGATTGCGTCTAAATTATCATAGATAGCCACATCTTTTACAGTGATATAGCATGAACTATTATAGCCAGAATATAGGAATTCTTCTCCCATATTATATATTGGCATATCAGAATCTTTTTCTACACTAGTTGGTTCTGAAGTATGCCCTGAAGCATTGGCATCAATGTGTGGACGGAAATCATATATGGCTATACTGGTGGAATCAGCTTTTTCGGCAAGTGTTATATCTAATCCCTCTATGATTTTTTTTGCTTCATCAAAAGATACAGATGAATCTATGTAAGCAGTCATCAAACAATTTAAATCTTTGTAAAGCACATAAATTCTCTGGTTCAAATCATTGCCGTAAGTCTTTTCAATATATACTGCTGAGTTATCATTTGTAGTAAACTCCTCTGAATAGGCCACATTGCTATCAAAAATAGTTTCAGGAACTGAATCCAATGTTGTAAAAGTTATAGAAATCCCCATTCCTGAAAAATTATTAGAGTTATTTATTAGTAATTTATCGGTGTCAAAGGTGGCAACCATATAATCAGGAAGATAGTTAACTTTAATTGATACAAAATTATTTTCTGAATCTTGTTCTGACTGTTCTGTGGTGGTTTGAACGTTTGAATCTGCTGTGGATTCAATGTGAGTTTTGTGGCCGTATTCCCCCTGCTTTTCCGTATGTAATTTGTATATTTTTGAAGTTGCAATAACAGTAGATGATGTAATCAGAACAGTTATTAGAGCCGCTATAGCAATTTTTCTAAACTTAAAAAATGGTGTATAACTATCCTCTTCTTTTGTACATTCTTTTATTTGAGTAGCTATATTATTCTTAATTTCTTCTGGGATTTTAGGAAATGCTTTTTTTAAATCATTCATATTTCTTTTCCTCCTTCTAAATCTATTTTTAGCTTTTCACTACCTCGAACAAGTCTTTTTTTTACAGCAGATTCTGTGGTGTCTAGAATTTTAGCAATTTCCTTGATCTTATATCCCTCAACATAGTATAAGACAATACACATACGTAGTTCGTTTTTTAGATTCATAATAGCATTATATAAATCGTAGTAGTCTTCGTTGGAGGTATAATCAATTGAGTAAGACTGTTCGTCTAGAGGCAGGTTTTTTGACTGCTTTTTTAAAATTTGATAACATTCGTTTATCAAAATTCTGGTGAGCCAGGTTTTTGCATATTTATCTTTCTTTAATGATTGAATATTTGAAAAGGCATTGGCTATTGCTTCATGAATTGCATCGTTGCAATCATCATCATCTCTTAAGATAGATTTCGCGACACGATAAAGAGAGTCTTGTGAATTTAAGACCAATGTGCCTAATTCTTCTTTTGTCATATGCTAATCACCACCTTTCATATTTTGTATACCGGTTTACACTAATTAGATAATTAAATGATAAAAAAAGTCCCATATATTTTTAAATTTCTTGTGACAAAGCAATTTATTTGTTATACTTAAGTTGATTTTAATACAAATATGCATTCAATAGAATATTTATTATGTATATAGGAGGGTAATTATGTTAGGTTTAGGTGATAGTGTAAGTGGTCAGGGAAGCTGGGATTACAGAACTCTTCCTAATAAGATGCTTGAATTAGTTAAGAATGTGGGAGATATGAAGCAGGAGGGAACAGGATATTTTGCAGATAGTGAATCAGAGATGCTTACGGTTCTTGCATATCTTAATTTTGGAGAGACTACAAGTATAACTGATTCAATGAGAGAACAGATAGATATGGCTGTAAAAACTGTTGAAGACAGGAAGTTGGAAGAAAGAGATGAGGGAGATGCCTTTATCAACTTCAAATTCTTCTAAAATTATTATCACGTTGGAGTATTTATCCAGCGTGATTTTTTTGTACAACCAAGAGTTTCATTCTATATAAGTGTAGAGTTTAACGGGCAAATTAGGATGTGTTAAATTGTACTAAAATAAATACACAAAAAAGTGTTGACTTTATAATTTTCTAGTGGTATATTAATCAAGCTGTCGCAAAACAAACGACAAAAAAACTTAAAATAAATCAAAAAAGTTGTTGACAAAGACAATTTAAACTGATATTATTTAGAGGTTGTCGCTAAAACGACAGACAATGAACCTTTGACAAATTAATAACATGTTAACCCTGAAAATTCTTTAAGAGATTTTCAGAGGATTTTAAAAAAATCCTTATTCCAAGAATGGAAACACAAACAGTAAGTAAGGGACACAAATTATAAG
>JAGBBM010000033.1 GCA_017938485.1 Lachnospiraceae bacterium | reverse complement strand
CATCCGCATGAAATCCATCATCACCGGTGCTTATATCAAATACTCCACTTTTTATAGCTATGGACAAATTAGAATGAATGGCATCATCAGCCGAATCTATTGAAAAGCTTCCTCCTTCAATCATAAGACTTCCGGACACCTTGATTCCCTTAATACTAGTGCTGGAATCATCACTTTCCTCCTCTGCTTCCATATCCTGCATATGTGGTTCATCTCCCATGCCAGGTCCTCCGGGATATCCTCCACCATGATGACCACCGTCACCCATATAGTTCCCCCAAGAATCAGAGCTCTCTTTTTCTCCGTTTACACTACCACCACCGGTTATAATATTAAAATCACCATCTGTGATTTGTACATATGCCACAGCACTTATACCATCCCCCTCAGAAGTTATATCAAAGTCTCCGCTTGAAATATATACATACCCGAGGGTTGCATCATCCGAATTATCCACATGAATTCCATCCTTACCTGAAACTATATTTATACTTCCTCCTGCAGTCCTTACACTATCATTTACATCCAAACCATGTCCCGAAGCAGTTATGGAAAAGCTTCCCTCCGTGAACACCAAGTCATCCTTACATACTACTCCATGTCCACTTGGGCTATCAATAGTAAGGCTTCCAGTCCCGTTAAAGGTTAAATCCTGCTTTGAAAATACCGCTCCATCAATATTATTTTCATCTATAGCTTCAAAGCTTCCTCCATTAGATAGATAATTTTTTGTCTCCGGGGCTAATGTTATAAAGACTTTGTCTCCTCCCAAAATATAAATAGGTGCTGAACTTTCAGAGTTTATAGACACTCCCTCCAAAACTATCTGAAGCTTATCTGTATCCTCTGCATCCACAATAATCATTCCATCCTCAAGTTCTCCTGAAAGAATATATGTCCCCTCATCTATAATTGTTATGGCAGAACCTTCAACTAGTACATTTTTCGAATCACAGATTGCTGTATTGTTACTTAGCGTAATCCTTATACTCTCACTTTCATCATATTCCGACTTAAAATCCCTGTTGGAAAACATATCCTCATCTGTACCTGAAAAATCAGTCTCCGTAACCGCTTCCTGTTCTTCATCATTTTCTGCTTCAGATTCATCTAAATAGTCTTTTTCTCTCTTGGAGTCATCACAGCCACATAAAATACCTGAAGCCACCAACAATAAAGCACAACCTAGTAAGATTTTTTTTATTCTCATACTTACATTCTCCTCAATATTATAATTCCATAGAAACTGTTTCCTGTCTGGAAACCAGCACTTCCAAATTGCCATTTCTACATCTTATATCATCTATCATTTCTTTCTCCTTTGATAAATCCTTTAACACCACATCATATGTAAGCTTAAACATACTTCCCATATTGGTTGTTTTCACTTGAACAAGCTCTTGCTTGGTTGCATACTCTGAAAATATGTCCTCGAATACACCTGTGTAATCCAAATCCTCGGGGATGGTTATCTTAATAGTTTTATATTTGGACATATTTCTCTCAGCACCAAAACCAAAACTATTGTATACCATAACAACCAAGCTCATAATCACAGTAAATAACACTGAAAAACCTAGATATCCCATACCTGCAATAAGACCTGCACCCATGGCTAAAAAAATTGTTCCAATCTCTTTGGCTGTTCCTGGCACAGAACGAAAACGCACAAGACTAAAGGCTCCTGCCACGGCGACGCCAGCTCCCACATTCCCATTTACCATCATGATAACAACACAAACCACTGCAGGAAGTATGGCTAAAGTTACAACAAAGCTCTTTGTATATTTTGTTTTTCTCATATACCCTAAAGCTATAATAAGACCAGACAGTAATGCCACACCCACGCACAATATAAAGTCCGACACCCTGACCACCTGCGTAGTATCTGAATCAAAAATCCCCTTAAATATTTTATCCAACATTCTTAGTTTCCTCCTTTAATTTTGGATAGATTATATTTTTATATGCCATTCCATATTTTGAAAAACTGGTTTTATAAATATGCTGCTTGGACAGTATTTTTGTCATCCATATTGGTATTCCACTGGAACATTTTATCTCCATAAGTATCTCACCATCACTAAGAAGAGGTGTCCCCCACACATCTTTTTCCAAAGATAACTCTTCTTCACGACAAAGTATATTTTCATCAAAGGTTACTCTGAAATCGCTCTCATCCTTCATTCGAAAGGCTTCTCTTTCGTAAGATAAAAATACCTTCGGTAAAAGGTTCTGATACCGTGTAATAAAGTAGTTTATTTCTTTTGATATCTGTTCTTTCTCCACACCACCATATTTCTTCATCACCCAATCCATAGCTTCCTTTTCATCCAGAATGCACCTTCTTTTATATACAACAGAATTGTATTTTCTTTTTAATTCTACAAACACCTTATCCTTCGCATTTACCTTCTCATAACTTCTAATTCGAAGCTTTTCCTTGTAAATGGGTTTTTCTATGGAGCGACGTATAAGTATATAGTCATCTGTATCGAAATATAAATTTCTAATGGTGGTACGACCATATTCATCAAGCTCCATATATGTATCCATATCCCTAACTATTTCTCTTTTTTGCTCTTTAGTAATAAGATATTTTAATTCATATCGTTTAAAAGCAACCTGAGTACTCATCTTCATCACCTCTAGCAATATAATAGTATACAAACCTTAATTGTAACTAAGAGACCTGTGAGTTTTTTGTGAATAAAAATATGTCGGTCTATGTATCATACATAACCGACATACTATTCTACAAGGTAACCTCAAATGTTATTAAACCTTCCTCATACTTAGCATCTATATTTCCTTTGTAATTTTCCACGATGGCTCTTGCCACAGAAAGACCTATTCCATAACCACCGTTTTGATAAGTTCTGGCACTGTCTGTCCTATAAAACCTATCAAACAGTTTACCCAACTCTTCCTTTGATATTTCCTTACAATGATTTGATATTGATAGGCGAATATTTTTGCCTTTTTGCTTTAACAATATATTTATCTTTTTTTCATTAGGAGAATATTTTATGGCATTATCCATAAGTACAGAAACAAGTTCTTGTATATGATTCTCCGCTATAATATATTTTACATCTGAATCTATATCCTTACATAGTTTAATTTCTTTTTTTTCTGCCGATTCCACAAAGCAATCAACTGTTTCTTCCACAATCTGACTCAAATTTATCTCTACATCTGCCTTAATGCCTCCCTCTTCCATTCTGGAAAGAGCAAGTAGATTTTTCATAAGTCCACTTAGTCTATCTGTCTGATTTCGAATATTTTTGCTCCATTTATTCTCACCATTATGTAGCTCCATAGCATCAATATTTGCAAGAATAATTGCAAGGGGAGTTTTAATCTCATGACCTGCATCTGTAACAAATGTCTTTTGCTTATCAATGTTTTCTGCTATAGGTTTTATTGCCCGCTTAGAAAGTAGAAAAACTATAATTAACATCAGTAGCCAAGATGTAATTCCAATTCCTCCCGAAACCATAAGAACCCACAAAATATTTCTATTTTGTCCAGAATTATATAAACATACTATAGTTCTCCCTTGACCATCTTTTGACTCTTCTACACGGTATAAGAAACCATCTTCCACCCCTGACTTCTTTCCTGTATTTATAATGTCCTTAGCGTATTTTTCTGCTTCTTTCTCTGTCACAGATGATATGTGATTTACATCTACATATACTATCTCATTGCCATAAGACATCTTTACGACAAAAAATCTTGCCGACATAGCACTATCTTCTGTTATATGATTGCCAAAGAAATCAATTTTAGGTTCTTTATCTTTAATGTCATCTTGGGGTTTGTTAGGTGGTTGATGGATATCATCAGGCACATTCATGCCATTTTCTAAATTATTAAAGGATGGCATCCCTTCATTTTGAACAAGCATATCTAGCATATGGGCGTTTTCTTCTTTTATTCTTACATAATTTAGTATATTTACAACACCTAAGATTACAATAATCAAAATGGTTATGGCTGTCATAGCTGTAAATATAAATTTCTTTTGGAGAGTTTTTATCATGATACCACCTCCAACCTATAACCAATATTCCTCTTTGCCTGCAATTCCACATTAGAGCCAAGAGACGATAATTTTTTTCTTAGGTAGGAAATGTACACCCAGACAACACCTATGTCTGAGTCAGTATCATATCCCCATATCTTTTCTAATATAGTCTCTGATGATAAATATATCCCCTTGTTTAACATAAATAATTCCATCAGCTGATACTCTATCTTTGGTAACAGAAGAGATCTTGAATTACAACACAACTCATAACTATCCATATTAAGGATTACATTTCCACACTCCAATATGCTAGGAGTATAATCTTCTTTTCTGCGAAGCATAGCTCTTATTCTGGCTAGCAATTCGCCCATATCAAAAGGCTTTGAAAGATAATCATCAGCCCCCATATCAAGCCCTTCTATCTTATCCTCCACTTCTGATTTTGCAGTAAGCAAAAGGATTGGAGTTTTGTAGCCTCCTTTTCTAAGGGCACAAAGAACCTCCAATCCACTTTTTTTAGGCATCATAATATCAAGTATAATACCATCATATTTTTCATTTTGAGCATAGGCAAGGGCCTCCTCACCATCATAAACTGCGTCTACGATATATTTGTGGTATGTGAGAATATCAACCAATGCCTCTGACATATTAACTTCGTCTTCTGCAAGTAACAGCTTCATAACAATCACCTCTATAGGATATTAACAAACATACCTTAACTGTACCTTAGAAGCTACACCAAAAACATTAACAACAACACTCCAAAATAAGCTGTTTAATATCTTCCTTATTCTCACCTGTGGCAATAGCAAGCTCACTACAAAGACCTTCCTCTGCAATCTTTAAATATCTCTCGTCAGTAGCTGTAATCTTCTTACCACTGTCTTCTCTTTCCTTCTTACGAATAAGTAGAGCTTTAATAAACTGTATCCACTGTCTCAAGTCAGAATTTTTAAGAACCTGTTTGTAGCTGTCATCTTTCATACGATCATTAGCTATACTCATAGGCTCGATGTCTCTTGCCTCATGAAGTATGTCTTTTGCTTCCTCAGCACTGATTACTTTTCTTAAAACTATCTTATCGTTGTCTGCTGGACAAAATAATTTGCCCTCTTTGGTTTTCTCTGGCACCAAAACATAATACAATCTGTCAGTATCTGCACCTGTTATATCAGGATGAGTTATGTCAACTATCTGACATATTCCATTATGGCCGTACACAATATAATCTCCTATATCAAACATTTCTGCCTCCTATAAAAAACAAACCATAAACTCATAAGTATATTCTAACAAATATTTTTTTCATAGGTAAGCAAAATTTCACCTAAAAATAATTTTTAGGAGTTTGTACAGATAATGCCTTGTCTTTTTTGTGAAAAATAACAAGGCATTTTAATCATTCTACGAAACCACGAAAACTTTTTTCTACAATTTTTCTGGATATCATAAGCGAATGTCCACATCCTAAGCATTTTAATCTAAAGTCCATACCGACTCTTTGAATCTCCCAAGAAGAAGAGCCACAAGGATGAGGCTTTTTCAATTTTATCTTTTGCCCTACAGAAAACTCCATAGTACCTCCCTAAAACTCAAACAATTAATTATTACCGAGGATTATCTTACACATATCCGATGCATTATCTGCAATATACATAGCACCAGCTTTCTCCAGTTCTTCTCTAGAGCCATATCCAAAGGTGACTCCCATATGGTGAAGGTTGCAACTTATAGCTCCTTCAATATCGAATTTTCTGTCACCTATCATAATTGTTTTCTCGCGATTTAAGTTATCTATCTGATTTAACAGATACTCTATGACTAACTCTTTTTTATCTCTAGAGCCATCCATGGTACTTCCTGCAACTATATCAAAATATTGTATAAGTCCAAGGTTCTCTAAAATCTGTTTTGCGTAAAGCTCAGGTTTAGAAGTTGCCACATAAAGCTTACATCCGCCATCCTTTAAGGTAACAAGTGCTTCCTTTATACCTGGCATAATATCATTTTCAAGAACACCATCTTTTGCATAGTATTCTCTATAAAACCCAACTGCCTCCTCAGCCTTTGCATCATCAAAACCATAAAACTCTTTAAAGGAATCTCTAAGTGGGGGACCGATAAACTTATGAAGTGTACTTCTTTCCTCCACCTTGATATCATACTTGTCCAGTGCATATATTATGGCATTGGTAATTCCCATAACCGGTTCAGTTATAGTTCCATCTAAATCAAATAAAATATTGTCATATCGCATATGCACTACCTCATAATTATTTGTTAAGTTCAATGATTACGCTTTTTCTTGTAATTATTCCGATGAAGCATCTTCTGTCATCAACAACAGAAAGGAAGTTTCTATCTAGTATCTTCTCGTAAACCTCTTGTCTTGTTACTGTATTAAGCACAGCACCATCCTCGTCTAGCTTAACAATATCTGATACTATAAATTTAGCCAAATTTTCCTTTCCGTATTCCATTACTTTTCGTAAAAAATCCCCTTCACTGACAATCCCCAAATAAATTCCATTGTCATCAATTACCGGAACAGCAGAATATCCACTCTCAATCAAGAATTCCACTGCCTTATCTAAAGGATCGTTGGAATTCAAATATGTAAGCATCTGCTTCGGTACCAAAATACCAAAAATATTCATTTAACCCCTCCGTATTTTATAACTGTTCAGCCATCTCAAGTAAAAGTTTCTCTGTCTTTTCCCAACCAAGGCAAGGGTCAGTTATAGATTTACCATAACAGCCTCCACCAATTGGCTGATTACCATCTTCTATGTAACTTTCTACCATAACACCCTTAACAAGCTTCTTAACATCCTCTGAATGTCTTCTACAATGAAGAATTTCATTGACGATACGTGGTTGCTCATCCCACTTCTTTCCTGAGTTATTGTGGTTTGCATCAACTATACAAGCTGGATTAACAAGATTAAACTTTGCATACATATCCCAAAGAAGCTTCAAGTCCTCATAGTGATAATTTGCTATAGACTGACCACTCTTATTGAGGGAACCTCTAAGTATACAGTGTGCAAGTGGATTACCATCAGTCTTAGTCTCATAGCCTGAGAATAAGAATGTGTGCTTAGACTGTGCTGCAACACAAGAATTAAGCATTACATTGTAATCTCCACTTGTTGGATTCTTCATACCAACTGGCACATCCATACCACTAGCTGTAAGTCTGTGTGCCTGATTCTCCACACTACGTGCACCAATTGCAACATATGAGAGAATATCCTCAAGATATGGCCAGTTATCAGTGTAAAGCATCTCGTCAGCCGCTGTGAGACCAGTTTCCTTAATCGCCTTAATATGCATCTTTCTGATAGCCTTTACACCCTCGATAAAATCTGGCTTATCTTCTGGATTTGGCTGATGTAACATACCCTTATAACCAGAACCATTAGTTCTTGGCTTGTTAGTATATATTCTTGGTATAATTAAAATCTTATCTTTTACCTTATCCTGCACACTTGCAAGTCTGTTGAGGTAATCTAATACAGAATCCTCATAATCTGCTGAACAAGGTCCTATAATAGCGATAAACTTATCTGATTCACCAGTAAATATCTTTTTTATCTCAGCATCTCTCTGTGCCTTAATCTTGAGTAATGCCTCATCCATAGGGAAAGCATCTCTTATCTCCTGTGGACTTGGAACCTTTTTAATCATATGAAGTGCCATAACATTTTCTCCTTTTGTCTTATCTATAAAAATCTGTTTATCCGTATCAAATATAAATCAACGCGAACACTTTATTATACTACTTTTTTCTATCATCTTCAAGGAAGTTTTCTACTCTATCGACTTTAAAGACTCAGCCATATGAATAGCTTCTATCTTGCCTCTCATAACCCAATCAACAAATTTGAGGAAGAAAAGTACTATTATAACTGTAAGCAGATAGCTAAGTGGAAGCAGTGTTTCCTTGATGATGAACATATCCACCTTTATTTTTGATATGATAAAACCATTTAGAAGAATTCCCAAAGGTATACCCACCACAATTCCCATTATGGTTAGAACCAGATTTTCTCTAAACACATAAGCTCCTGTTTCCTTTTGATAAAATCCAAGAACCTTTATGGTTGCAATCTCTCTAACTCTCTCAGTAATATTAATATTGCTTAAGTTAAAGAGTACAATAAAGGCAAGAGCCCCTGCACAGCCAATTACAAGCCATACCACCACATCTAACATCTTCATTGTGTTAGAAATCATATTCTTTACTTCTTCCACCACTGTTACATTTAGTATATTTTCTCCTTCAGATATATCGGCTCCCATCTCATATGCATCAGTTCCTTCCGACACATTTATAAACATGGTATTTGGCAGATAATCCTCCTTAAAATAATCCTCGTAGGTTTCAGGAGTAACATAACCATAATGCCAAACATAATTGGTGTATACCGCAGATACCTTTAGGGTTACATTTTGGCTATCTCCATAGGAAAATGTAATCTCATCTCCCGCTTTAACTCCAGCCGCATCAGCCAAACCATCACTTAGCATTATCTCTCCGTAACCTGGATACTCTTTTTTCCCATCTGTAAGTTTATAATTCATAACTGTATCCATATTGGCTTCATATGCCGCACAAAGATATACAGTCTTTACCGTATCTCCGGATATATATTCCATAGTTGTTTTATACAACGGACTAATAACCTCTGTTTTGTCAGAAAGCTTTTCCGCAAATTCATTTACTTCCTCTTCAGAAAGCCTATCTGTAAAGGTAACCTCCATGTCGTAAACTTCGATTTCATCATACTGAAATTCTGCTATGTTTGAAACAGAATCCTTTATGCCAAATCCAGCCATAACAAGGGCAGTACATCCTGCAATACCCATAACCATCATTATCATTCGTTTCTTAAACCTGAATACATTTCTAGTGGTTATCTTGTGAAGGAATTTCATTCTCTTCCATATTGGAGTAATCTTTTCTAAAAGAATTCTCTTTCCAGCCGCCGGAGCCTTCGGTCTTATAAGTTCTGCTGGCATACATCTAAGCTCATTCTTACATGCAAAATAAGTTGTACCCATAGAACAAAGGAGGGATACAGCAAGAGTAATCACAAGAAGCAATGGCTCAAAATAAAATGTTACACTTCTACCAAAATCATATAGCATCTTATATGCTTCACCGATAGCAAATGGGAAGATGTAACTTCCAAGGAAAAAGCCTATTAAACAACCTATAATTGCCGCAGTTCCTGAGTACACTAAATACTTCCATATAATGGCAAAATTAGTATATCCAAGAGCTCTCATTGTACCAATCTGACCACGTTCGTCATCTATCATTCTAGTCATAGTTGTGGAGCATACTAAGGCTGCAATAAGGAAAAAGAATACTGGAAATACCTTTGCAAGACCATCAACTATGTTTGTGTCATTGTCATAACAAACATATCCAGTATTGGTTGCTCTGTCCAACACAAAAATCTCTGGATTATCAAGTTCAGGTAGTTCAATCTCAGAAACTAATTCATCTATGGTTTCATCTATAGTTTCTTGAGGATATTCCAGTGCACCCATATCAAGCATGGTTGCAATCATCTCGTCATTAAGTCCCTGGGCGTAAAGAGCATCAAAAAATTCTTTATCAACCTGTGTCTTTACTTCCTCCTCAATGAGCTTGACTGCCTCTTCATACTCTTCATCTATCTCTTGTCTTAACTCATCTACTCTTTCTGTAGCATTTGCTAGGACATATTCTTCTATAATTGGAGTGAGTTCTTCTATGAAATCTTCGTAACCCTTCTCGTAAATATCATAGCTATCTTGACAGGACACATACATTTCAGTGTAATATTCCATATTAAAGCCCTCTGTAGGAATATACATAAAACCGTTTAATTTTCCATTGCCAAGAGTTGTAGTTCCTCGCTCAAAGCTAATGTAAAGCGGGGAATACACCAAGCCTACAACCGTATATTCTTTATAAGTAAAGCTATCTTTAATCTCATCTGAATTTGTATCCGCTATAACAATCTTTGTTCCTATTACATCACTACCAAAATGTGTTGTATCAAGCTGCGAGGTGTCCAATACACACTCATCGGAAGCTTCGGGAAATCTACCGTCTTTTAACTCTAATGTGTTGATGCCTTCTGGCATAGATATTGCCTTAAGCGCTGCCTCATCGCCTTCTGCAGACACAAATAAAAAGTCCCTAGAATAGCCACCTTCTGCAAGTAAGACCTCATCTTTTTCTTCCAGCTTATCCACCTCATCTTCTGTAAAACCATAGGTGGAAAGAACTTTAAAATCAAAGAAATTAGTGTCCTCATAAAAGTTATTCACGCTTTGAATCATAGCTGGCTTTGTAACCTTAATTCCTGAAAAGAAACCAACTCCAAGGGCTATAATTGCCATAATTGCAAAGTATCTTCCTTTACTTTTTCCAATTGTACGAAACAAATTTTTCCAATATGCTTTATTCACCTTAATCACCTATTACCATTCAATATCTTCTACAGGTATTACATTATCATTCACCTTTACAGAGGATATAGTACCATTCTTTACTTTAATAACTCTGTCAGCCATGGCTGTAAGTGCTGAATTGTGCGTGATAATAACTACAGTCATACCATTTTTTCTACTACAATCCTGAAGTAATTTCAGTATCTGTTTTCCTGTCTCGTAATCTAGCGCACCAGTTGGCTCATCACAGAGAAGCAACTTAGGATTTTTTGCCAGTGCTCTTGCTATGGAAACTCTCTGCTGCTCTCCTCCTGAAAGCTGTGCAGGGAAGTTATTTCTTCTATCCTTTAAACCTACCTGTTCTAAGACCTCTTCAGGGTCCATAGGATTTTTTGATAACATAGAGGCAATCTCTATATTTTCAATAGCTGTAAGGTTAGGTATCAAATTATAAAACTGAAACACAAAACCAATATCTTGTCGTCTGTATGTGGCTAGCTGACGCTTATTAAATTTTGCAATATTGGTGCCATCCAAGAAGATATCGCCTGAGGTAAGTCTGTCCATACCACCCAAAATATTAAGCAACGTAGTCTTACCCGCGCCAGACTGTCCAACTATAACAGTTATCTCTCCTTTTCCTATCCAAAAACTGGCATTTTTGAGAGCTTCAACCTTTACATCTCCACTTTCGTAAGTTTTGCATACATCTCTAAAATTAACGTAACCGCTACTCATATTTTCCTCCCGAAATTATATTCCTAATCTATAATTACATAAAAATACATTTTTTTCAATAAAAAAGCTACTGTATATATAGCTCACACTATAAATCAGTAGCTTTTTTATATCCTTATATTATAGGTATTAATAGTTTATCTATTCATTTCTTTTTCTGCCTTAGCAGCACCAACCAGATAACCAATAATTCCGGTAAGCCAGATGATAAATACCATAGTTACAGGCAAAAGTCCAACATTTCCAAATAAATCAGCAATAAAACATACTATCCAAAGAGTCATACATACAGAACTCATAGCTTTAAAGCCAGCTGAACCAGCCTTATAAATCTGAAGCTTCTGTGCCTCATCGCAGCTTTCCTCCCATTTTTTAGAAAACTTTGCGTCAAATACACTGCCTTCCTTCTCAGGGTTCATATCTTTAGTAAAATCTATAGTCTTTTTCTGAACTATTATAACGATAGCCATAGCAAGCAGAAATACTACAGCATTAGCAATCAACAACATATCTTCTTTATTTTCTGAGAAGGTAGAGTTGATATCCAAGTTAACACATACTGAAAACATGAACATATTGATTACATTCACTACTGATGAAAGACATAATGGTATAGAAACTCGACCCTCAATCTTTTCTGCAATCTCCTCGTCTTCACCATCCCAGGCTTTAAGTTCCCTCTTTGCCTTGCTGATACATGCTACAGTAATTATGGCAAGTATTATGTTTATAGCTATGAACACTATAGGCATAACGTAAGCCAAAGTATTAATAACATCCTGAGGAATATCAGTTAAGCTAAATCCTGCTTTCTTTAACTTATCAAATAAAACACCTGTGAAAAAGCCTGCCAAACCACAAACCACAAACATAATCAACATAATAACAAGATACTTTTTATCCTCTTTCTTACGTTTAGTCTGATTCTTCTCCTTTATCTCTTCTAATTTATCCTGCATATTTTCACTCATTTTTAATCCTCCTCATACTCAAATATATCTTCTACTTTTGCATCACATACTTTGGCAATCTTTAATGCCAAAGTGACTGACGGGGAATAATCCCCTCTCTCAATCTGACTTATGGTTTGTCTTGATGTATCCACCAAAGCCCCCATCTCTTGCTGGTTAACACCAAGCCTTGCTCTATATTCCTTTAAATGATTTTTTAACGGCAAATACTCATCTCCCTTCTAATAGTAATACAAATCCTCACCATGAAACTGTACTGTACAACCTTTAGGTGTACCTCTAAGCACCATATACACATTGTATAAATCCACACTTGGGCTGGTTAGTCCCATCATAGACATCCCTAGGAAAAAAACACTTAAATTCTTCATGTATGGTGGTAGTAGCAAAAACAGTACAATCGGCACTATTCCAAGAATAGTTGGAAGCAAAGACATAAATACAAATCTCCATCTCTTCAAAGGATACGCAGATAACGCTACTGCAGCATAACTCTTAGGGTATATTCCTATATATACTGTGGCCGCTTTAGGGAAAGCAACCGCATGTAATAACTCATGTATTATGAGTGCCAAGAAGCCTACAACAAAACCTATAATTGACCAAATAGGGTTAAAGGGAAACTCCTTGCACACCAGCGACTTCGCAATTACGGAAAACATTATAATCACTATTCCACCTATGCAAAATGGAATGGATTTTACCATAATTTCATCCAAATCCTCAGGCATATCAACCTTTTTTGCATCATCAGGTAATTTACTTTCTTGATAGCGACCTAGATTGTCTTTGATTATCCCTAACCACTTTATGTGAGGCATATGTTCCTCCTTACTCCTTAACTCAATCGCCATTTTTGACAAGTTTCATTTTCACAATGACAACTTTACTTGTCACTCATTATACATATGACAAGAATACTTGTCAATAGTTTTTGACAACTTTTTTTGTCATTTATATTTATTGTAATTTACTTTAAATAAAAAAGTAGCTGTAAGATATATTATCTCGCAGCTACTTTTCAACATATATATAATTGTTCGTTGTATGTAAACTATAAAAAAGTCATATCACTACTCGCCATCTTCTGAAAAGAGTCTGTTGCAAAGCAAATCATAATACGCGGTTTCATTAGACATATTCTTATTCATATTATCAGTTTCATTCTTAAGAAAGGTTGATATCTTTTCAATGGTTTTATCCAAAATAATTTTACTATTTACAATAAGGTATTCATATGAAGCGATAGGAAATTGATCAATATCAGTTCCAGATTTAAACAGCAACTGATTATCCTTTCCCCTAGTTATGCTGTAATCTTCTTGGTTAAAGCACATAAATATAATTCCCTCTTCATCTCCTGTTATGTTAATTGGAAATCTAATTGAGGCACCGTAGTGACTGAAATTATCCAAAAGAATGTCCGCGCACTCTGCAATTTCTCGCATTTCTTCGCAGAATTCTCTCATCTCTTCTTTTATCTTCTCATCACATTTTTTTCTTATAATGGTCTGTTCTTCTTTGAACTTTTTGTACTCTTCCATTGTTTTCTTTAGTTCAAGATATGTAGTTTTAAGATTCTCCATAGTCTACCTCCCATATTATATATAATCATCTTACCAGTTAAGTAAACCCCTATTATTCAAAAGTGAGCTTGTACACATTAATATCATAATTTCGATAAATAATATTATTTTTTATTTGAAATGGATTTAATTTGATTATAACATACTGTATTAGATTATCAAGAAGATAAAAAAGAGCAAAAAAAAGATGCCCAGAACCGGAATCGAACCAGTGACACGAGGATTTTCAGTCCTCTG
>JAGBBM010000032.1 GCA_017938485.1 Lachnospiraceae bacterium | reverse complement strand
GGTGATGCATGTAAGAAGTCTTCAGTAAAGGCAACTGTTCTTGGCGAAGGTAAGCACAAGAAGGTAGTTGTTTACAAGTACAAGAGAAAGACTGGCTATCACAAGAAGCAGGGTCACAGACAGCTTTATACTCAGGTTAAGATTGAAGCAATTAATGCATAATAATTATGATTAAGGCGATTTTTTATAGGAATTCGGACAATTTGTATATGGGTTTTCAGATTAGTGGTCATGCGGGTTTTGCAAGACGAGGTAAGGACATAGTGTGTTCTGCCGTTTCAGCCCTTGCTATAAACACTATCAATTCTATTGATAAGCTGACAGATGCTAAGTTTGAAGCTGATGTGAATGAGTCAGGAACCATAAAATTTAAATTTAAATCTCAATCAGATGATAAAAGTCAATTGTTAGTTAGTGCTCTTTCATTAGGGCTCACAGAGCTTTATAAGGAGTACGATGGTAAGTATTTACAAGTATACTTCAAGGAGGTGTAACTATGTTAAGAATGAATTTACAGCTTTTTGCTCATAAGAAGGGTGTTGGTTCTACTAAGAACGGTAGAGATTCTGAGGCTAAGAGACTTGGAGCAAAGAGAGCAGACGGACAGTTTGTTAAGGCTGGTAATATTTTATACAGACAGCGTGGAACTAAGATTCATCCTGGTGTAAACGTTGGTCGTGGCGGAGATGACACATTATTCGCACTTGTTGATGGTGTTGTTAGATTCGAGAGAAAGGGTAGAGATAAGAAGCAGGTTTCTATCTATCCAGTAGCATCAGCTGAGTAATTAAAAGTTTAATGCCGGGATATTTTATCTCGGCATTTTTCTTTATTTAGCATTAATGAGATTTTATGATTAATATGAGATAAATGATATATATTATTAGTATGATATTGTGTTATAATTAGTATGTTCGTTTAATTATTACGATTATATTTAGGAGGAAGTTATGTTCGCTGATAGAGCAAAAATATTTATAAGATCGGGAAAAGGCGGAGATGGTCATGTATCTTTTCGCCGTGAGATGTATGTGCCTAACGGCGGACCAGACGGAGGGGACGGAGGAAAAGGCGGAGATGTAATTTTCGTTGTGGACCCTGGTCTTAATACACTCACAGATTATAGACATGTTAGAAAATATAAGGCAGAGGACGGAGAAGAAGGTGGCAAAAAAAATTGTCACGGAGCTGATGGAAAAGATATTATCTTAAAAGTTCCTGCGGGTACAGTCGTTAAGGATTTTGAGACAGGTAAGGTTATCCTTGATATGTCCAATAAGACAGAGCCAGTGGTTCTTCTTAAAGGTGGACGAGGTGGAAAGGGTAACAGACATTATGTTACATCTGTTATGCAGGCTCCAAAGTATGCTCAGCCAGGTCAGGATGCAAAGGAGCTTTGGGTTACTCTTGAGCTTAAGATGATAGCAGACGTAGGATTGGTTGGTTTCCCAAATGTAGGTAAGTCCACACTTTTATCCAGAGTAACCAATGCAAAACCAAAGATTGCAAACTACCATTTCACAACATTAAATCCTAACCTTGGTGTTGTTGATTTGGGGGAGAATAATGGTTTTGTTATAGCTGATATACCTGGAATTATTGAAGGTGCATCAGAGGGTGTTGGTCTTGGCTATGAATTCCTTAGACATATTGAGAGAACTAAGGTTTTAATTCATATGGTAGACGCTGCCTCCACAGAGGGAAGAGACCCTATTTTGGATATTGAGGCGATTAACAAGGAACTTATTGCCTATAACGAAGAGCTTGCCCGTAGACCACAGGTTATTGCTGCTAACAAATGTGATGCCCTATATGGAGATGATTATGAGACTGTAATAGAGCTTCTAAAAGATGAGTACGAGCCAAAGGGAATTAAGGTTTTCCCTATATCAGCCGTATCTGGAAAAGGTTTAGATGAGCTGTTATGGTATGTAAATAAATTGGTTAAGGAAGCACCGGATGAGGTTATTGAGTTTGAGCCTGAGATGGATATAGACTTTATGGATGACCCAGAGCTTCCGTTTGAGGTTACTAAGTCGGATAAGCAGGAAGGTCTTTATATAGTAGAGGGACCTCGTATTGAGAGAATGCTTGGTTACACCAACCTTGAATCTGAAAAGGGATTTGCATTCTTCCAGAAGTTCTTGAAGGACAATGGAATTCTTGATATGTTGGAGGATCTTGGTATTGAAGAAGGCGACACAGTTAAGCTTTATGGCTTAGAGTTTGATTATTACAAGTAGGAGAAATATTATGACAAGTAAGCAAAGAGCATATTTAAAAGGATTAGCAATGAATATTAATCCTATCATAAATGTAGGTAAGGCTAGTCTTACCCCAGAACTTACTGAGGCTGTAAATGAGGCTCTTGAAAAAAGAGAGTTAGTTAAAATCGGTGTTTTAAAGAATTGTATGGATGACCCAAATGCTATTGCTCAGGCTATGGCAGAGAGAACTAGAAGTGAAGTGGTTCAGGTTATCGGTAAAAAGATTGTATTATATAAGAAGGCAAAGAAGGATCCAAAGATAATTTTGCCTTAAGCTGGAGGTTATATGGATTATATGGATAATACGGATTTTTGGAAAAAATATAACTGCATAGGTATAATGGGCGGGACATTTAACCCTATACATAATGGTCATATTTTGATTGCTAAGAATGCATATGAACAGTTTCCTGATATAAATAAGATTGTTTTTATGCCAAATGCAATGCCGAAATATAAGGATTCTGATGATATAGGGAATTCAATCCACAGACTTATTATGACTTATAAAGGGATTAAGGACTATGAGTGGGCCGAACTTTCCGGTATGGAGATAAAAAGAGGCGGTATAACCTATACCTATGATACCTTAATGGAGATTAAGTCTATTAATCCGAATTTAAAGATATATTTCATTATAGGTGCGGATTCACTGGCAAGTATAAAAAAATGGTTTAGATATCAGGATGTGATGTCTATGTGTACATTACTAGTGGCAGCAAGAGAAAATCAAGATTTAGATATTGAGACTATGGGTAATAATCTTATGTCTGAGTATGAATTTTGTCACATTGAATATATTAAGATGGATGAATATGACGCTTCTTCTACAGATATACGAGAGTCTATTAAAAATGGTGTTATGCCATATGATATTTTACCCAGAGATGTGTGTATATATATCCAAGAAAATCATTTATACAGTTAGGATTATTTATGAACAGAGAAAAAATCATTTCAAGGTTAAAAACTAAGATTAGTGATAAGAGATTTGAACATTCCTTAGGAGTGGAATATACAGCTGCATGTATGGCTATGGTTCTTGGAGAAGATGTAGAAAAAGCTAGACTTGCAGGACTTTTACATGACTGTGCTAAGGGACTTCCTACTAAGGAAAAGCTTGAAAAAGCAAGAAAGCATGGACTCGCTATAAGCAAGTTTGAGGAGAGAAATCCTGATATGCTACATGCGAAGCTTGGCTCATTTTATGCAAGATATAAGTATGATGTAACAGATGAGGACGTTCTAAATGCCATATGTTATCATACAACTGGTCGTCCTAATATGTCTCTTCTTGAAAAGATAATATTTGTAGCGGATTATATAGAACCTAACCGTAAGATGCTTAAGGATATGGAAGAGATTAGAAGGGAAGCTTTTACAGATATAGACAAATGCGTAGTTCATATTTTGAGGAATACCCTAGATTATCTTGAAACCTCAGCAAATGAGATGGATTACATGACCCAGATGACATATAATTATTATGTCACAAAGTAAAGGAGAAAATTATGATATCAAAAGAATTAGCAAAGGTTGCTGTTTCGGCTTTACAGGATAAAAAGGCAGGAGATATAAAGGTTATAGATATATCTGATGTATCTTCTATGGGAGACTATTTTATAATTGCAGATGGTTCAAATCCTAATCAGGTTCAGGCTATGTGCAGTAACGTAGAAGAATTTTTGAATAAGGCAGGAGCTAAACTTAAAAATAGAGAAGGATATTCAAATGGAGGATGGATTTTATTGGATTACTATGATATAATAATTCATATCTTTATGGAAGAAGAACGTTCCTTCTATGATTTAGAGCATATTTGGAGAGATGGTAGGGTCGTTTCATTAGGAGACTTATAATATATGGAACAAAATAACGTTATCAAAGAAAACTACAGAAAGATTAACCAGATATCAGCCAGATGTATGAGAGTTGTGGCTTTTATTCTTTTGCTTTTCTTTGCATATTGTTATTTCACTATTGAAATCGATACCACACTTCTTATGATTTTTTTTGCCACTGCAATTATTGTGGCTTTAATTCCTACATTAGTTATTAATGTATTCAAGTTCGATTCATCATCATCAACTAAGTATATAGTACTTTTATGCATCTGTGCTATATGTACTATTATGCTTACAGTACTTTCTTCTTACGCATTTCCTATTATGATATTCCCGATACTTATAGCATCTTTATATTATAATCAGACATTTGTTCTTTTTGCATCTTTGCTTATGTCTGCAAATGTTTTTTTGTCAAATTACTTATCCTATAGATTCAGAGACATATTTGTTGGAAATGAGTTTAATGACTTCACAGATGTGCTTATTTCATATGTAATTCCTCATATTGCTCTTGTTTTTGGTATGTCTGTTGTGGCATATTCCATAGTATTGCGTAATTCTATGATGATTGACACGGCTATTGATACAGCTATAACTATGCAAAACAACCAGAAAGGTCTAATATATTCATTTGCGGAGATTAGTGAGAGTAAGTCCAAGTATACTGGTGAACATATCAAACGTGTGGCAGAATATATGAAGGTTCTTGGAAAAGCCTCAGGTTTTGATGATGAGTTTGTTGAACAGCTCTCTACAGCGTCTATGATGCATGATATAGGTAAGCTTATGATTAGTGAGGAAATTCTCGATAAGCCGGATAAGCTTACGGATGAAGAGTACCTTATTATGAAAAACCACGTTCTTTACGGTGAAGCTCTTCTGGAAAAGTGTCCTGGTGAGATGATGCATCTTGCTTGCGTGCTTGCAAAAGAACACCACGAAAGATGGGATGGTTCTGGATATCTTGGCATGAAGGGTGAGGAGATATCCTATATCAGTAGACTTATGGCAGTTTGTGATGTATTTGACGCTCTTACTTCAGACAGATATTACAAAAAAGGTTGGAGTCTTGAAGATACATTTGATGAGATTATTAAGCTTAGTGGTAAGCATTTTGATCCTAAGGTTGTTAAATTATTTATTCAACATTTTGATGAGTTTAAAGCTATACATAACAAGATACCTGATAAACAGAAGTATTAGGTGTGTGCAGGGAGGTTAATATGTACAAAGTTATAAATGAATATCTTGGTAAGGTTAACCTTCAGGCAAATGATACCATATACAACAAAATCAACGATTGGTCAAAAGACATTAAAGAGATACAAAGCTGTACAGTAACAGTTAATTTTAAGAGATATATAGTTGATATCAGACTTAAAAAATTCAGCATAGATGAAGTGAAAAAGGTATTTGATAAGTTTAATGAGTGTATTTCATACCCATATTCATCTATGTATGTAAGATTCAACGAAGGTAAATGTGTCAGATACAGATACATGACCTCCAAGGAAAACAAGGAAGCATTTTACTGTGATATAGTTATTAGTTAAAAAAAGATAGGATGTAGATATCGATTTTAATCGAATAATCTACATCCTATCTTTTTAGCTTAGTACCCTTGCGTAGTGAGACGAGCGAAAGCGTGTTTTCTACATGCCTAATATATTATACTGGTTAAGAACCTAAGGACTCGCGTGCTCAAACGGTTTTTAATGATAGATAAAAAATACCATACATCATTCTAGGGACACATGTAGTAATACTTTTTTTACGTGTATAGCTAGAAAGTACGGAAGAGACCGATGACCTTGCCTAATATGGAGATGTCATCATGGATGATGATAGGGTCCATAGAGTCGTTCTCTGGCTGGAGACGAATGTGGTCACCTTCCTTATAATAGGTTTTAACCGTAGCTGAATCGTCTATAAGAGCACAGACAATATCTGTGTTACGAGCTGTGTTGCCTTCTTCAACCAATACCAAATCACCGTGGAAGATACCGGCATTAATCATACTGTCACCCTTAACCTTAAGCATAAAGGTGTTGCGACCATTAGCGTGAAGGTACTCTGGTGGAACAGGGAAGTAGCCATCAATACGTTCTTCTGCAATAATAGGTTCACCGCAGGTAACGGTTCCTATAATAGGTACATTAACTAATTCACGACGTGATAAGTTGAAGGTGTCATCAAGAATCTCTATAGCACGTGGCTTAGTGGGGTCCTTTCTGATATAGCCTTTTGCTTCAAGGGTCTCTAAATGTGCATGAACTGATGATGTGGACTTAAGGTGCACAGCCTCACAAATCTCTCTAACAGCAGGTGGATAACCCTTTCTAAGGATACAATCCTTCAAATAATCTAAAATCTCTTGTTGTTTGCCTGATAATGAACCAGAACCCATAATATAACCTCCAATCAAAATATAAATATATTAATCATAAGTTTAAAATCTATCTAAGCAAAATCATTATACCATACATTTGTTCTGTTTGCAAACATTTGTTCTGAAATAATTAATTATATATTTTAATTAAAGGTTGAAGTATTGCCTGCCTTTGCTTGAAATTTATGAAAACTCTTGTATAATATAGTAGATACTTTGTTAAATTTCTTTGTTGACAAAGTAAAGTAATTTATATATAATCTGCTATGGTAATGAAGTAGCGAATTATCACTTTAATGTGATAAAGTAAAAGGAGAATTAATATGAGTGAAAAATTATTACATACCCCAGAGGGTGTAAGAGATATTTATAATTCAGAATGTAAGAGAAGACTTAAGATTCAGGATGAGATTCATAATGTTCTTGCCTCATACGGATATCAGGATATAGAGACTCCATCCTTTGAGTATTTCGATATATTTAATATGGATAAGGGTTCAGCACCATCTAACGAGATGTATAAGTTCTTTGATAGAAATAACAATACATTGGTTTTAAGACCGGATATGACACCTAGTATAGCAAGATGTGTAGCTAAGTATTATGCGGAGGAAAATCTTCCTATTAGACTCTGCTACAATGGAAAGACATTTCTTAATGCTCATCAGCATCAGGGTAAGCTCAGCGAGTGTACTCAGATTGGTGGAGAGTTTGTAAATGACGATAGTTCTGCTGCAGATGCAGAGATTATTGCCTGTGTTATAAGCTGTCTTTTAAAGGTAGGTCTTACTGAATTTATGATTGAAATAGGTGAGGTAGATTATTTTAAGGGTCTCATGGCTGAGGCTGGTATTGATAAAGACACAGAAAGAAAGATACGAGAGTACATACTTCTTAAGAATTTCTTTGGACTTTCTGAGTTTGTGTCTAAGCTTGATATATCAGAGGATATGAAGAAGGCTATATCTGGATTTGATATGCTTTTTGGAGGCCTTGATATGCTTGACCATGCTCTTTCTCTTGTTACAAATGAGCAGTCCATTGAGGCAATTAACCGTATGAAGAAGGTATATACAGCTCTTTCATACTATGGATATGACAAGTACATTAATTTTGATTTCAGTATGATTAACGGATACAATTACTATACAGGTATTGTATTTAATGGTTACACATATGGTACTGGAGAGCCAATAGTTAAGGGTGGAAGATACAATAACCTTCTTTCACAGTTTGGCAAGGATGCACCGTCTGTAGGATTTGCAATCTACGTGGATGAGCTTATGAGTGCCATCTCTAGAAATAAGATAGATGTTGATATCGATTATTCTAACATTATGGTTTTATATGATATGGATAATCAGCAAAAAGCTATAGAATATGCCGCATCTATGAGAAATGAAGGAAAAAAAGTAGAGCTTGTAAGACAGTCAACTAAGCATAATACTGAAGAATATATAGAGTATGCAAAGAAGATGCATATATCAGCAGTTGTTAAGGTTACTGACAGTAATGATATAGAATCTGTATATGGCACAATGTAGTTGTTGTTTTTGAAAAGATATACTTTTGGAGGATATTATGAGATATTTAACATTTGCACTTGCCAAGGGTAGACTTGCAAAGAAAACCCTTGCACTTTTTGAAGAGATGGGTATTACCTGTGAGGAGGTAAAGGACCCTAATACAAGAAAGCTTATATTTACCAATGAGGAACATAAGATAAAGTTTTTCCTTGCAAAGGCTTCAGATGTACCAACTTATGTAGAGTATGGTGCAGCTGATATAGGTGTAGTTGGTAAGGATACTATACTTGAGGAAGGCAGAAATCTCTACGAGGTTATGGACTTAGGATTTGGCAAATGTCGTATGTGTGTCTGTGGCCCTGCATCAGCTAAGGAATTATTACAGCGTAACGAGATTATAAGAGTTGCCAGCAAATACCCTAATATTGCAAAGGATTACTTTAATAACAAGAAGAACCAGACAGTTGAGATTATAAAGCTTAATGGTTCTGTGGAGCTTGCCCCACTTGTTGATTTATCTGAGGTTATTGTGGATATTGTTGAGACTGGTTCTACACTTAAGGAAAATGGCCTTGAGGTACTTGAGGAGATTTGCCCACTTTCAGCAAGGGTTGTAGTGAATCAGGTTAGTATCAAGATGGAGCACGAAAGAATCAGAAAGTTACTTAATGACTTAAATGAGCTTATTAATAGAGATAAAGAATAATTTTGGAGGATGCCATGAGAATCGTCGAATTAAATGAAACTACTAAAAAAGATATATTGACTAATCTTTTAAAGAGAAGTCCTGACAATTATGGTGAGTATGAGACAATTGTTAAGGAGATTGTTGAGGATGTACATATCAATGGTGATAAGGCATTATTTGCTTACACAGAGAAGTTTGACAAGGCTAAGATTGATGCTTCAAATGTAAAGGTTACAAAAGAAGAGATTGAAGAGGCCTACGCTCAGGTAGATGAGCACTTACTTGGTATTATCCGCAAAGCTATAGTTAATATCAAGGAATATCACGAAAAACAGAAACAATACAGTTGGTTTGACTCCAAGAATAACGGAAGCATGCTTGGCCAGAAGGTTACACCTATTGAAAAAGCAGGTGTATATGTACCTGGTGGAAAGGCAGTTTATCCATCATCTGTACTTATGAATGTTATCCCTGCAAAGGTGGCTGGAGTAGAGGAGATAATCATGACAACTCCTTGCAACAGTGAGGGTAAGGTATATCCTATGACTCTTGTTGCTGCCAATGAAGCTGGCGTTGATACTATATACAAGGCTGGTGGAGCTCAGGCTATTGCAGCTCTTGCCTATGGTACAGAATCAATTCCTAAGGTAGATAAGATTGTGGGCCCTGGCAATATATTTGTTGCCCTTGCAAAAAGAACTGTTTTCGGTCATGTAAGTATTGATTCTGTGGCAGGTCCTAGTGAGATTCTTGTTCTTGCAGATGAGACTGCAAATCCTAGATTTATAGCGGCAGACTTACTTTCACAGGCAGAGCATGATGAGATGGCTTCAGCTATCCTTATAACTACTTCAAAGGAGCTTGCCGAGAAGGTTTCTGCTCAGGTTGAGGTATTTATCGAGGAGCTTTCAAGAACTGAGATTATGAGAAAGTCCATAGATAACTATGGTTATATACTTGTGGCAAAGGATATGGATGAGGCAATTGCTACTGCAAACGAGATTGCCAGCGAACACCTTGAGATAGTAACAGCTAATCCATTTGACGTTATGACTAAGATTAAGAATGCAGGAGCTATTTTCCTTGGTGAGTATTCATCAGAGCCTCTTGGAGACTATTTTGCAGGACCAAACCATGTACTTCCTACAAACGGTACAGCAAAATTCTTCTCACCACTTAGTGTGGATGATTTTATCAAGAAGTCTAGTATTATATACTATTCAAGAGAAGCTCTTGAGCCGGTTTATAAGGATATCGTAGACTTTGCTAAGTCAGAACAGCTTACAGCTCACGCAAACTCAATAAGTGTAAGGTTTGAAAATTAAATATAATACTAAAAAAACGTGTCAGAATCTCTGATGCGTTTTTTGACATTATTTAATAGTAATACCGTTGAAAAAACATTGAATAAAAATATATTTAATGATATAATAAGTTGTTATTTTATGTTTATATAGAATAATTTAATGAATACATATATTAAGAACAAGGAAGTGATTATTTGGCTGACAGAATAGCGGTTGTTTCTCGTAAAACAAAAGAAACAGATATTGAATTAGAGATTAATCTTGATGGTAAAGGATATTCAAAGGTGGATACAGGCATAGGGTTCTTTGACCATATGCTTAAAAGCTTTGCAAAGCATGGCTTTTTTGACATTAATCTTACAGTTAAGGGTGACCTTTTTGTGGATTCACACCACACTATTGAGGATACAGGAATTGTTCTTGGACAAGCAATTGCAAAGGCTGTAGGAGACAAGGCAGGAATTGCAAGATACGGTTCATTTATGCTTCCTATGGATGAGACATTGGTGCTCTGTGCCCTTGATTTATCAGGAAGGCCTTATCTTTGCTATGACCTTAATTTGACTGTGCCACAGGTTGGATATATGGATACTGAGATGGTTAAGGAGTTCTTCTACGCAGTATCATATGGCGCAGGTATGAATTTACATATCAAGCAGCTTTCCGGCTCAAATAATCACCATATTATAGAGGCTGCATTTAAGGCTTTTGCAAAGGCTTTAGATATGGCTACAACTAAGGATGCCAGATTGGAGGGAGAGCTTCTTTCTACTAAGGGAAGCTTATAAAATATGAATAATGTAAAACTTATAGGCAATATAAGTGCTCCATCCACAAAAGAAGATAAGCTTAATCTTGCAAAGGATTTTAAGGGATTTGGCATTGATGAGCTTATATATACAGGTGAGGGTTCTTATGAAACCTATGTGGATGAGATAAAATACATAACAGAAAACATTGACTTACCTTTAAATGTATGCATAAAAGCTACCAAGTTTGATGACGTAAAGTATACTCTTTACGCAGGAGCGTCAAGAGTTGCCATCTACGACCCAATTGGCAAGAATTCTCTTCTTGATTTAGAGCTTGTAAATGAATCATCACTTCGCTTTGGCAAAGAAAAAATATTTATCAATATCGGTTTTACTGAGGAAGGTAACCTTGAGATAAGTGATTCAAAAGAATACAAACTCTTTGGGGCTGGTGGAGTTTTTATAAATGATTACAAGAGTGCAAATTATGAGGAGTTAAAGACATTTATTCAAGAGGTGGATTTGCCAATAGGAGTTAGTATTTCAGATGTTGGCAAAGAGGATACAAAGAATATTTTGGCTTTAGGTGTAGATACTCTCATAGTTGACTCCGCATCAACTAAGGAATATATCGATGAATTAAAGGATATAATCAAAAGTGACAAGTCAGGTTGCTCATATATGGACTTTAGCGAATTTAAGCTTAACTCAGATGGTCTTATACCGGTTATAGTTCAGGATTATAAGACTGAGGAAGTTCTTATGATGGCTTATATGAATGAAGAAGCCTATAATAAGACTCTTGAGACTGGCACTATGACTTACTTTAGTCGCAGCAGACAATCCCTTTGGGTTAAGGGAGAGACCAGTGGACATTTCCAGTATGTTCAAAAGCTTTCCGTTGATTGCGACAAGGATACACTTCTTGCAAAGGTTAAACAGATTGGTGTTGCCTGCCACACTGGCAATCCAACTTGTTTTTATACAGACATTCTTAAAAAAGAATATGATGACACTAATCCTTTAAAGGTGTTCCAGGAGGAATATGACATTATTCTTGACAGAAAGAATAATCCAAAGGAAGGTTCATATACTAATTATCTATTCGACAAAGGTGTTGATAAGATATTAAAGAAGGTAGGAGAAGAGGCAACAGAGATAGTGATTGCTGCCAAAAATCCTGATAATGAGGAACTAAAATATGAGTTAGCTGATTTCCTGTATCACGCTATGGTGCTTATGGTTGAGCAGGGTGTTACTTGGGATGAGGTTGTAGAAGCAATTGCTAAGAGGAGGTAATTAGATGGGAGCTTTACTTAGTGAATTAGTAACATATCTTATAAAGTTTGTAATTATGATTGCATGTGCAGTATTTGGTGTAATTGTGGGTGGCAAAATCCGCAAGAATAAAAATGCTAAGCTTGCAGCGGAAAATAATCAGGAATAATCTTGCATATATGCTTGATTTACAGTAACCAGGAGGATTTTAAACGTGAAGAACTACGGCGTAAATGAACTTAGAAAAATGTTTTTGGAATTCTTTGAGAGCAAGGATCATCTTAAGATGAACAGCTTTTCGCTTATTCCACACAATGATAACAGCTTACTTTTAATTAATTCAGGTATGGCACCACTTAAGCCATACTTTACAGGACAGGAGATTCCACCAAGAAGAAGAGTGACTACCTGCCAGAAGTGTATTCGTACAGGTGATATCGAGAATGTAGGTAAAACTGCAAGACACGGTACATTCTTTGAGATGCTTGGTAATTTTTCATTTGGAGATTACTTCAAGAACGAGGCTATTGAGTGGACTTGGGAGTTTTTAACAGAGGTTGTAGGCCTTGATGCTGATAGACTTTATCCATCAGTATATGAGGAAGATGATGAGGCTTTCGATATTTGGCATAAGAAGATTGGTATCGCTCCTGAAAGAATCTTTAAGTTTGGTAAGGCTGATAACTTCTGGGAGCATGGTGCAGGTCCATGTGGTCCATGTTCAGAGGTTTATTATGATAGAGGCGAGAAGTACGGATGTGGCAAGCCAGACTGTAAGGTAGGTTGTGACTGTGACAGATACATGGAGGTTTGGAACAACGTATTTACTCAGTTTGACAATGATGGTCACAACAACTACGTTGAGCTTGAACAAAAGAATATCGACACAGGTATGGGTCTTGAGAGACTTGCTGTTGTAGTTCAGGATGTGGACTCTATCTTTGATGTAGATACACTTAAGGCTTTAAGAGATAAGATTTGCGAGATGGCAAATGTTACATACAAAGAGGATGAGAAAAAGGATGTTTCAATAAGACTTATCACTGACCATATTCGTTCTGTTACATTTATGACATCAGATGGTGTACTTCCTTCAAATGAGGGAAGAGGCTATGTCTTAAGAAGACTTCTTAGACGTGCTGCAAGACATGGTCGTATGCTTGGTATTAAGGATATGTTCCTCGCTGAGCTTTGCAAGACAGTTATTGATTGTTCAAAGGATGCTTATCCAGAACTTCTTGAGAAGAAGGAGCATATATTTGCAACTCTTAACAAGGAGGAGGAAAGCTTTAACAAGACTATTGACCAGGGACTTGCTATTCTTGGTACATTTATGGATGAGATTAAGGCATCTGGCAAGACAGAGCTTAGTGGAGAGAATGCATTTAAGCTTTATGATACTTATGGATTCCCACTTGACCTTACAAAGGAAATTCTTGAGGAGGCAGGTCTTACAGTTGATGAGGCTGGATATACACAGTGTATGAATATCCAGAGAGAGACTGCAAGAAAGGCTCGTAAGGTATCAAACTATATGGGTGCAGATGCAACTATATACGAAGAGCTTCCAACTGACCTTGTCACAGAGTTTGATGGTTACGATAAGTTAGTTCTTGATGGAAAAGTTATTGCTATGACTACTGAAGATGCAGTTGTTGATACCCTTTCTGAAGGTGTAAATGGTTCTATCTTAACTGATGTGACTCCATTTTATGCTACAATGGGTGGTCAGTGTGGCGACTCAGGTGTTATTAAGACTGCAAATGGAATATTCGTAGTTAAGGATACAGTTAAGGTTGTTGGTGGAAAGATAGCTCATATTGGATATATAGAGAGCGGAGAGATTAAGGCTGGTGAAACAGTTACCCTTTTGGTAGATGAGAATCAGAGAGGTCTTACATGTAAGAACCACTCAGCTACACACCTTCTTCAGAAGGCACTTAAGACAGTTTTAGGTGGACATGTTGAGCAGGCTGGTTCTTATGTGGCACAGGATAGACTTCGTTTCGACTTTACACATATTCAGGCTATGACTAAGGAAGAGATTGCTAAGGTTGAAGCTATTGTAAATGCTGAAATCGAGCATGATATAAAGGTAGACACAGCTGAAATGTCTATTGAGGATGCAAAGAAGACTGGTGCTATGGCACTCTTCGGAGAAAAGTATGGTGAGACAGTTAGAGTCGTATCTATGGGAGATTTCTCTAAGGAGCTTTGTGGTGGTACTCACGTACCTAATACAGGAGTTATAGGCACATTTAAGATTGTTTCTGAGCAGGGTGTTGCTGCTGGTGTAAGACGTATCGAGGCACTTACTTCAAAGGGTGCGTTTGATTACTATAAGAAGCTTGAGGATGAGCTTCATGCAGCAAGTATTGCAGCTAAGACTGAGCCAGCTAAGCTTACAGAAAAGATAGAAGCTCTTATGGCTGAGATTAAGGCTTTAAATGCTGAGAATCAGAAGCTTAAGGACAAGATGGCTAAGGAGTCTGTAGGTGATGTTATGTCTAATGTTGTTGAGTCAGGCGATGTTAAGATACTTCCTATAAAGGTTAGTGGTATTGACATGAATGCTCTTCGTAATCTTGGAGATGACATGAAGGCTAAGCTTGGCAAATCTGTTGTTATCCTTGCATCAGATATGGATGGAAAGGTTAACTTAATAGTTATGGCAACTGATGATGCAGTAGCAGCAGGTGCTCACGCTGGTAACATAGTTAAAAAGATTGCTCCAACCGTAGGTGGTGGCGGCGGTGGTCGGCCAAACATGGCTCAGGCAGGTGGAAAGAACCCAGCTGGCATAGATGAAGCCTTAAGCCTTGGTGTAGAAGAAGCAAAAAATCAGCTTTCATAACATATATTATAAAAAAGAAAGAGAGGTCATTATAATGGCATTGGTACCTACCGTCGTTGAACAGACAAGTAGAGGAGAAAGAGCATACGACATATATTCTAGACTTTTAAAGGAGAGAATCATTTTCCTTGCAGACGAGGTAAATGATACAACAGCAAGCTTAGTTATTGCTCAGCTTTTATTCCTTGAGTCAGAGGATCCATCAAAGGACATAAGCTTATATATCAATAGCCCAGGCGGTTCTGTAAGTGCTGGACTTGGTATATACGATACTATGAAGTACATTAAGTGTGACGTATCAACTATCTGTGTTGGTATGGCTGCAAGTATGGGTGCATTTCTTCTTGCAGGAGGAACAAAGGGCAAGAGAATCGCACTTCCAAACTCAGAGATTATGATTCATCAGCCACTTGGTGGAACAAGAGGTCAGGCAACAGATATGAAGATTCATACTGACCACATCATCCGCACAAGAGAAAGATTAAACAGAATCTTAAGCGAGAATACTGGTAAGCCATATGAGGTTATCGAGCAGGATACTGAAAGAGATAACTTCCTTACTGCTGAGCAGGCTTTAGAGTACGGATTAATCGACCATATCTATACAAATAGACAGTAAAATAAAAAAATATGGTAAATTTTGCATAATATTTCATTTTTTTGTTGACGAAATCTGAAAATGTGATATAATCATATTTGTGCAATTTGGAGGTAAACCCAAACAGTTGTTATTGGCACAATTGAGATTACGCAACTGGAGGGAGGTTGAGGATAGTATGTCAAACGTAATAGTTAAAGAGAACGAGACTTTAGATAGCGCTCTTAGAAGATTCAAGAGAAACTGTGCTAAGGCTGGTATTCAGCAGGAGATTCGTAAGAGAGAGCATTACGAGAAGCCAAGCGTTAAGCGTAAGAAAAAGTCTGAGGCTGCTAGAAAGCGTAAGTTCAAATAATATAATTTAAAGAGATTACAAGGTGTTATCTAATTGATAACACCTTTTTTCTTTTGATAATTCATATTTTTCATTATTCTATAAACTAAACCAAAAGAATAAAATAATAAAAAATGCCTGTTTTCTATGACAAAAATAATATTGATAGATGATAAAACTATACATATAGAGGGCTATAAGCACATTATATCTATGGAAAAGGATGTGGTGTGTTTGCTGTGCAAAAAGAAAAAACTACTTATATTTGGCAGTGATTTAAAAATAGAGATGCTATCTGCCATTGAGCTAAACATATATGGTGTAATTACTAAGGTAGAATGGACTAAAATGTAATGGGGTAAGTATGTTTAAAAGTTTTATAAATTGGTTGTTTGGATATATGTTACTGGAGATATCCGGTGAAATGAAAGACAGATTTATAAATATATGTTCAAAGAAGAATATATTATTTTGGAATATGGAAAAAAAGGATGAAAAGATATACGGATTTATTAGTAGTAGGGATTACAAGGTATGCCTTGATTATATTGAAAAAACTAAGGTTGACATAGACATTTTAGATAAACGGGGATTGCCATTTTTAATGAAGAGATACAAAAAAAGATATGGTTTTTTTCTAGGTGTTTTTTTGTATTTTATATTGGTTTATGGCTTTACCATGTTTATATGGGACATAAATGTATCTGGGGACAGCGTCTATACAAAGGAGCAGATTATTAAGGATATAAGAGAAAATTATGTAGATATATTTACTCCAAAAAAAGATATAAACTGTGAGGATTTGGAAATAATTCTTCGTGAAAAGTATAGCAAGGTAGCGTGGATAAGCTGTGATATAAAGGGCACCAGTTTAAATGTAAAAATAACTGAAACCATAGATAAAAATGAAATTATTAAGTCTGATAAACCATGTAATATCGTTGCTATAAAAGATGGTATTCTTACGGATATTGTTGTAAGGACAGGAAAAAATACAAGAAGCAAGGGGGATGAGGTAAAAAAAGGAGATATTATAATCACAGGAACAGTAAATATATATAATGATTATGATGAGTTATTAGAAACAAATTATGTTGTGGCAGACGGCGATGTATATGCCATAGTAGAATATGAATATCAAGATGAATTTGATATGTATTTTTATGATAAAATATATACGGGTGAGGAAAGAAAATCCTATGATTTTGTTTTCGATAACACACATATTCCTCTAGGGCTTAAGGCAGATTATGCTTTGTATGATCAGGTGGTTACAGAGCATAAGCTAAAGCTGGGTAGCTCCGTATATCTTCCCGTATATTTTAATGTTATAACCACTAAGGAATATGAGACTGCACCTTTTCTATATTCCCATGAGGAAGCTCGTGAAAAAGCCAAGAAAAGGCTAGATGTATTTCTTGAGGAATTACAGAAAAAAGGGGTGGAAATACTAGAAAATAATGTTACAATAAGTATTAGTGATGATAAATGTTACGCAAGGGGTACTATAGTTGCCAAGGAACTAATTGGAGTGCCTCAGGAACTAACTATAATTAATCAAGGAGAAGAACCGTAGATATGAGTTCATATTCAGAAACAATTAGTATACCAAATGACCATATTCAAAATGTATTTGGACAATTTGATAAGAACATAAAAAACATAGAAAAAGCATATCATGTAGCTATTGTTCTTAGAGATGACCATCTTAAGCTGGTTGGTGGCGAGGAAAATGTAAAGCGAGCAGTAAGCGTCATAAATCAGCTTATAAATCTTTCTAAGAATGGCAATGACATATCCGACCAAAATGTTAACTATGCCATATCTCTGTCAAAGACAGGAGATGAGGAAACTATTACCGAGTTGGATAGAGATACTAACATAATATGCCACACTATAAATGGTAAGCCTGTAAAAGCAAAAACCATAGGTCAGAAAAATTATGTGGATGCTATAGACAAAAATATGATTGTTTTTGGTGTAGGACCTGCCGGAACAGGTAAGACATATCTTGCTATGGCAAAGGCAATTACCGCCTTTAAAAACAATGAAGTAAATAGAATTATTCTCACAAGACCTGCCATAGAGGCAGGTGAAAAGCTGGGATTTTTACCAGGAGACTTACAGAGTAAGGTAGACCCATATCTAAGACCATTATATGATGCACTCTATGAGATTATGGGAGCAGAATCTTTCCTTAAGAATATGGAAAAAGGTCTTATTGAGGTAGCGCCCCTTGCATATATGAGAGGTAGAACTTTGGATAATGCCTATATTGTATTGGATGAGGCACAAAATACTACCCCTGCTCAGATGAAGATGTTTCTAACCAGAATAGGTTTTGGCTCAAAGGCTATTATAACCGGTGACTTATCCCAGAAGGATTTGCCTAAGGATACTACATCCGGCCTTGAAATTGCCTTAAAGGTGCTTCATAACATTGAGGATATTAAAACTATCCATTTTTCAAGTGATGATGTTGTAAGACATCCTTTGGTTCAAAAAATAGTAAGTGCCTATGAGAATTACGAGACTAAGCAGATGGCAAAAAAGCGTCCTGATAATGACACAAAATCTGGTAATAAAAAGAGATAAAGTAAACTTGATAATATACGCTATTTAGGGTATAATTAAGCAGGTGAAGGAAGGTACTGATATGAGTATTTTTTTTGAAAACGAACTGGACAAGGAGTTGCCTTGTAATTATGAGGACATTGTAAAAGATGTGGTAGATGCATCCTTAGATTATGCCAAATGTCCTTATGAATGCGAGATTAACGTCATATTTACAGACAATTCGGGTATTCACGAAATCAACTTGGAACATAGAGGGATTGATTCTCCTACAGATGTCTTATCCTTTCCTATGATTGAGTATGAGATACCTGGTGAGTTTGACTGGTTAGAAGAGTCTACAGACTATTATTTTAATCAGGATACGGGGGAACTTTTGCTGGGAGACATAATTCTTAATGTAGATAGAATTGCCTCTCAAGCCGAGGAGTACGGACATACAAGAAAAAGAGAATTAGCCTTTCTTACAGCCCATAGTATGCTTCATTTGTTTGGTTACGACCACATAGATGATGAGGAAAGACGTACTATGGAGAAGATGCAGGAAGAGATATTACATACGAAAGGATATACAAGAGAAAATGATGAAGAATAAGAAGATGAAGATTTTAATTGGAGCAACAGCTGTAGTTGGTGTATTGCTCATTGTACTTACCATAGTTATGGTATCAGGAAAAGATAAGAAAAAAGATAAGAATAAGGATACGACTGAGAAAGCAGGAGATGAGGTTAGTATAACTGTTGAACCAGATTCTACTATGTCTGACGCAGAGGATATTGAGGTTATTGAGCGTGAGGGTATGGTTATCAGTGAATTAACTGGTGAATGGATTGATGAGTCCTTAGATGGCCAGCGTCCTGTATGTATGATGATTAACAATATTATCGATGCTATTCCACAGTCAGGTATTAGTCAGGCTGATATCATCTATGAGATGAAGGTTGAGGGAAGCTTAACAAGACTTCTTTGTGTATTTAAGGATTACACTGGTATAGAGAAGGTTGGTCCAGTTAGAAGTGCAAGACACTACTATGTAGAGGTTACAGATATGTTAGATGGTATATACTGTCACTTCGGTTATTCTCCACTTGCAGAGCAGGAGATTCCAGCTCTTGGCGTTAATAACTTGAATGGATTATTCCTTGATGGTTCCGTATACTATCGTGACAGTGCTAGATATGCACCACATAACGTATATACAAGTGGTTCTCGTATAGCTGATGGTATAGCGTCATATGAGTATAGCACTGTATATGAGACAGAGCCAGAGAAGATGTTTGCATTTAACTATGAGGAGGCTAATCTTGGTACTGGCAACTCTGCAAACATTATTAGAACAGATTTTGCTCATAATAGCCCATGGTTCGAGTATAATCCTGAGGAGGGTGTATATTACAGATTCCAGTATAATCAGGCGCATATGGATATGGAAAACAATGAACAGCTCAAGTTTGAGAATGTAATCGTTATGCTTGTTGACTACACAAGTCTTGATAGCACAGACCATCAGGATGTTGATTGGAATGCAGGCGGAACAGCATATTATGCAACTAATGGCGAGTACAAGGAGATTACTTGGAAGAAGGATAACGGAGTTCTTAAGTATTTTGATGCAGATGGTAACCAGCTTCGCATGAATCCAGGTAAGACATTTATTGCTGTATTTGATGATACATATCCAGATGGTGTTTCATTTGAATAATATAATATGATTTAGGAAATAATTTCTTCAAGGAGTGAGTGCCATGAAGAAATTATTTTTATATCTAAGTGTTATTTTAATATTTGCTGCAGTATTTTTTATTGCATATTTTGTTTCAAAAAGCTATTTTCAGGATAATTCCTATAAGGTTGTTATTGAAACCACAGAGGAGCTAACCACTAGGGAAGCCGTAGATGCTATGGATTATGTTTATAACCAAGGCGATTATATAATTGATAATATGGTGTCTTACGCATCGATGATGGTAGTTGCCCCAGAGGATATAATGAAATATAATTTAAAAATAGTTAATGGATATATAGTAGTCTATAACAATCTTTCTAATCAGGTTTATGAGTATACTGATATTGATGCAGATATTATAAAGGAATTAGACTACGAATTATATCAGAAAATTGAAGAGATGGAGTTTAATACAAAGGAAGAATTGTTTGTATTTCTTGAATCTATTGACAGTTAAGGAGAAAATATGTTTGATTTATGCGTTGTAGGAGGCGGTATGTCAGGTATGACTGCTGCCATAACTGCTGCCAGACTTGGGAGCAAGGTTTTACTAATTGAAAAAAACAATAAGCTTGGCAAGAAAATATATGCTACCGGCAATGGCAAATGTAATCTTGGAAATACTTACATTGATTATAGTCGTCATTATAATTCTACTGATGACAATTACATTGATTTTCTTCTTGATTCCTGTGGAGATATGCCTACAAAAGACCTTACTGACTTTTTTGCTTCCTGTGGAATCTATATAACTGAAAAAAATGGATATTTATATCCAAATTCCATGCAGGCCTCTGCTGTTGTATGGGCAATGATAGACGAATTAAAGAGGTTAAATGTTGATATTTGGCTGGATGCTTGTGTGGAAAACATACATAAAAAAGATGATGTATTTGAAGTGAAGACTAGAGATACGATAGTTAAGTCAAAAAAACTAATTCTTTCCTGTGGAGGTAACAGCTATTCTAAGCTTGGTGGCTCTATGGTTGGATATGACATAGCTAAAGGGCTAGGACACGATATAATTCCACTTAGACCAAGTCTTTGTGGTCTTATAACAAAAGAAGATATGAGTTCTTTAGCTGGTGTTAGGGTTCATTCTAAAGCTTCCTTAATATGCGATGCTAGCGAGACTCATTCAGAAGAGGGAGAGTTGCAGTTTACAGAGTATGGTTTATCAGGAATAATGATATTTAACCTTTCCTCTAAGGTGGGTAAAATTCTCAAGCAGGGCAAATCTATAAGTGTAGTTATAGACCTGATACCAAATATATCAGAAAACGATTTTTATAGTATCATACAGTTAAATAGTAATAGAACTGTATTAGGTATGTTAAATAGCATTATAAATGATAAATTGGCAGGTTATATATTAAAACTTTCTAATATTAGCCCTAAGGATAAGATTTCTTCTTTAGACAAGAAAGCATTATATGATATCTTATGTGATTTAAAGAAATTCAACTTAGATATCGTAGATATAAAGGATTATGATAATGCACAGCTTACTGCTGGTGGAGTAGATATAAGTAAAGTTTCTTCAAAAACCCTTATGTCTAAGATTGTTGATGGTTTATATATAACAGGAGAGCTGCTTGATATAGATGGATTATGCGGAGGTTATAATATAGCTTTTGCGGTATTATCTGGAATAAAGGCAGGATATTGCAGTTATGATAAGAATAAGTAACATAAAGGTGCCTGTAGGAGCAGGGGATAACATCTTACATAAAAAAATAGCAAATATAATTAAGACAGAGTCATTTTCTGTGGAAAAAATTGTCAAACGTTCTATTGATGCTCGAAAAAAAGATGATTTGATGTATATATATTCTGTTGATGTAAAAACAGAGCTTGAAAATCAGATTTTAAAGAAAAATAGAAACAATAATAATATTATGTTAACAAAAGAAGAGAAATATGTTTTTCCTTGTGAAAAATCATCATCCAAAGGTTTAAGTCCTGTTATTATTGGAGCTGGTCCGGCGGGATATTTTTGCGGTCTTTATCTTGCACGAGCAGGATTTAAGCCCCTTATATTCGAACGTGGAAAAGATGTTTTTGAGAGAACTAAGGATGTGGATTCATTTTGGCAGGGTGGAAGGATTAATCCTAATTCAAATGTTTCCTTTGGTGAAGGTGGAGCCGGAACCTTTTCGGATGGTAAGCTAAATACTGGTATAAAGGATAGATATGGACGTATAAAGGCCTTTATCGAGGATTTTATAAGCTTTGGTGCACCGGAGGATATATCTTATACCAATAAGCCTCATGTGGGCACAAATGAGCTTAAAAAGGTTCTATATAATATGAGGCAGGAGATTATTAATCTTGGTGGTAAGATATATTTTAATTCCAAGTTCATTGGATACGAAAAGGTAAGTGATGATTTACTAAATGTATCTGTTGAGCAGGAGGATGGTGTTCATATATTCGAAACTAATACCCTGGTTTTAGCTATAGGACATAGCGCAAGAGATACCTTTAGGATGCTTTATGATAGTAAGCTTCCTATGGAGCCTAAATCCTTTGCTGTAGGTCTTAGAATTGAGCATCCAAGAACTATGATAGATGAGTCCCAGTACGGAGATAGTGATGAGGCAAAAACTCTTCCAGCTGCAGATTACAAGATGACCTTTAGGTCCTCTGAGGGAAGAAGTGTCTATAGCTTTTGTATGTGTCCGGGGGGCTTTGTAGTTAATGCTTCCTCTGGTGAAGGACAAGCTGTTGTAAATGGTATGAGCAACCATGCCAGAGATGAAGAAAACTCTAACAGTGCTATAGTTGTAAATGTTACCCCGGAAGATTTTGAAGCAGAGGGCTGTGGCAAGGATATTCTTTCCGGAATTAGATTTCAGGAAAAATACGAAAAGCTTGCATATGAGGAAGGAAAAGGCTGTATTCCCGTACAATTATTTAAGGATTATGTGGATGGTGTTGTGACTGAGTCCCTTGGAGAGATTAAGCCGAACATAAAAGGCACCTACACCTTTGGAAATCTTAATAATTGTTTGCCAGTATATGTAAATAATGCTATAATTGAGGGGATTTCTTATTATGATACAAAGCTTAAGGGCTTTGCCAGAGAAGACGGGGTTTTATCAGGAATTGAATCAAGAACCTCATCCCCGGTTCGTATCATAAGAGATGATAATTTAATGAGTGAGATTAGGGGCATTTTCCCTTGTGGAGAAGGTGCTGGTTATGCTGGAGGTATAACTTCTGCGGCGGTGGATGGTATTAAGGTTGCGGAAGCAGTTGCCTCGTATATTAACTCACTTTAAAACTTATAAAGGAAGGCTTTTACTATGAATTATAGAGAGACACTTAAGGATAAGAAAAAGATAGTTATTAAGATTGGTTCATCCTCTCTTTTACATGAGGAAACCGGTGGAGTAGATTTTAGAAAGCTGGAGCAGCTTGTTAGAATTATCTGTGATTTAAAGAATCAAAACAAGGATGTGGTTTTGGTTTCTTCTGGTGCGATTGGTGTAGGTTTTCAGGCTCTTGGTCTTAAAAGCAAGCCAAAGACCTTGTCTCTTAAGCAGGCTTGTGCGGCTATAGGCCAGGGACAGCTTATGATGATTTATCAGAAGCTTTTTATGGAATACAACCATCTTGCAGCTCAGGTACTCCTTACCTTTGATGCTATTACCAGCGACGAAAGACGTGTAAATGCAATTAACACCATGAACGAGCTATTACAGCAGGATGTTATCCCAGTTGTAAATGAAAACGACACAGTGGCTACAGAGGAGATTGAGTTTGGTGACAATGACACTCTTTCAGCTATAGTTGCCCACCTTATCAAGGCGGATTTACTCATACTGCTCACAGACATCGATGGATTTTATACTGATGATCCTCACAAGAATCCGGATGCAGTTAAGCTTTCCGTTGTGGAGGAGATTACTGATGAATTTAAGGCTATGGCAAAAGGTTCTGTGACAAATTATGGAACAGGTGGTATGTCTACTAAGATATCTGCAGCACGTATCGCTACAGATTCCGGTGCAGATATGGCTATTCTTGATGCCTCAAACCTTGACCTTATCAATCAGCTTATGGATGGAGAGGACGTAGGAACCCTATTTATTGCCCATAATGCCAAGGATTTTGATACAGTGGACTTTATTGTTCATAAGGGATATTTAGATTAGTTGGGGGATTTTATGACAGAAGCAGGAATTAATCGTATTAATGAACTGGCTAGAAAAAGCAAGACTCCTGAAGGTCTTACTCCTGAGGAAAAGGAAGAACAGGCAATTCTTAGAAGACAGTTTATAGATGATTTTAAAAAAAATTTAAGAGGAGTATTAGAACAGGTGGATATAGTTGAGGCAGATGGCTCCGTAACCCACGTGGCAGATATTCCTAACAAGAAGAAAAACACTAAGGAATAATTATGATTTCAAAAAAAGAGATTAGAGATACAGTATTGGATATAAGAAAGAGCTTTGATAGTGAGTATTTATCAAGACTTTCAAAGGTTATATGTAATCGTATTTTGAAGCAGGATTTATATGCAAATGCCAAGGACATAGTTCTTTATATGGCTATAAATAACGAAGTTGATTTGGATATACTGCTAAAGGATGCCTTTGAACATAATAAAAATGTATGGCTTCCCAAGGTTATTAACAAGAACATGGAGTTTTACAGATATGCAAAAGATACAGAGCTAAAAGCTGGGATGTACGGTATATTAGAACCCGATTCTTGTGAGATATTAGAACCAGAGGATAATACCCTTATCATAATGCCCGGTGTGGCATTTTCCAAGGATAAGGGGCGTATCGGTTATGGTGGAGGATATTATGACAGATACTTAGCAAGTCATCCTTGTTGTAAGACTATAGCAGTTTGCTACAATTTTCAGATTATGCCAGCTCTTCCTGTGGATGAGCATGATATAAAACCAGATATGATTATAAGCGACGATAACATTTTTCAATGATTTTAGGAGGTACATATAATGCTTATTGAATTAGGAAAAAAGGCCAAAGCTGCTTCAAGAATTATGGCTCGTCTTGGTCAGGATAAGAAAAATGAGGCACTACTTAAGGTTGCAGATGCCCTTATTGCAAATGCAGCTGATATTATAAAGGGTAATGATATAGATATGGAAAATGCCAAGGCAAATGGTATGTCAGAGGCACTTCTTGATAGACTTAAACTTACAGAGGGAAGACTTATGGATATGGCGGAGGGAATTCGCCAGGTGGTTTCACTGGAGGACCCTGTAGGTGAGGTTATATCTATGAAGGAACGTCCAAATGGTCTCATGATTGGTCAAAAGAGAGTTCCAATGGGTGTTATAGGAATCATCTACGAATCACGCCCTAATGTTACAGTGGATGCCTTTGCCCTTTGCTTTAAGACTGGTAATGCGGTTATTCTTCGTGGAGGAAGCGACTGTATACATTCAAATATAGCACTTATAGCTGTTATGAAAAAGGCTCTTGTTGAGGCTGGAGTAACACCGGATGCAGTAAGCTTAATTGAGGATACAGATAGAGAAGTTGCCAGACAGTTTATGAAGATGAATCAGTATGTGGACCTTCTTATTCCAAGAGGTGGAGCTGGTCTAATTAGAACAGTTGTAGAAAATGCCACAATTCCTGTTATTGAGACAGGAACAGGCAACTGCCACATTTACGTAGATAAGTCTGCTGATATGGATAAGGCACTTCCTATCATCAAGAATGCAAAGCTACAGAGACTTGGAGTATGTAATGCCTGTGAATCCTTGGTTATTCATAAGGATATTGCAGATAAGGCAATTCCTGCCATTGTGGCTATGTTAAAGGAAAATGACTGTGAGGTTCGCGGTGATGAGGCTTCTATGGCAATATCCTCAGATATTGTTAAAGCATCCGAGGAAGATTTTGGTACAGAATACCTTGCTAAGATTATATCTGCTAAGGTTGTAGATAATCTTGATGAGGCTATTGAGCATATAAACAACTACAGCACAGGTCACTCTGAGGCTATTATTACTGAGGATTATGAAAGCTCACAGAGATTCTTAAATGAAATTGATTCAGCATGTGTGTATGTAAATGCATCAACTAGATTTACAGATGGTTTTATGTTTGGATTTGGTGCAGAGATTGGTATATCTACACAGAAGCTTCACGCAAGAGGCCCTATGGGACTTTTAGCACTTACTTCAACCAAGTACATTATATATGGAAACGGACAGATTAGATAATAGATTAAAGGAGATTAACCTATGAATGATATGAAATTTACAGGCTCTAAGGAGTATGTTGCCTCACCTGAGCTTATGGCTGCAGTAGACGTGGCAAGAGCCCTTGAAAAGCCACTTCTCATAAAGGGTGAACCAGGAACTGGTAAGACTATGCTTGCAGAGGCAATCAGCCAGGCTTTTGGCATGAAGTTATACATCTGGAATATTAAGTCTACAACTAAGGCTCAGGATGGTCTTTATGTATATGACACTATTCAGAGACTTTACGATAGCCAGTTTGGCGAGGAAGGTGTAGATGACATAAGAAGATACATTAAGCTTGGTAAGTTGGGTGAGGCCTTTAAGGAGGAAGAACAGGTTATTCTTCTTATTGATGAGATTGATAAGGCAGACCTTGAGTTCCCTAATGACCTTTTATGGGAGCTTGACAAGATGGAGTTTTATATCCATGAGACTAAGGAGACTATTAAGGCAAAGACAAGACCTATAGTTATAATCACATCTAATGCAGAAAAGGAGCTTCCGGATGCTTTCCTTAGAAGGTGTATATTCCACTATATCAGTTTCCCTGAAAAAGAGGAAATGGATGAGATTGTAAGAGTTCATTTTGAAAATATCGACGCGAATCTCCTCAAATATGCTATGGATACATTTTATTGGATTAGAGAGATTAAGGAGGTTCGCAAGAAACCAAGCACATCTGAGCTTATTGATTGGTTAAATGCTCTTATGCTTGGGGGAATTGACCCTGAGACTATTAGAACAAAACTTCCTTACCTTGGTGTTCTAATTAAGAAGGATGAGGACATAGATATAGTTAAGAAGAGGAGAATACTTTAATTGTTTACTGATTTCTTATATGTTTGCAGAGAAAAAGGATTAAAAATATCCATGACTGAGTGGATAACATATATGGAAGCCTTAGACAAGGGACTTGCTTATTCTTCTTTGGAGGGCCTTTATAATCTTGGAAGGATGATTCTTGTAAAAACAGAGTCAGACTTTGATAAGTTTGATATTGCCTTTATGGAGTATTTTAAGAATATTAGGATGGGAGAGGAGCTTCCGCCAGATATTATGAAGTTTCTTGATAAAGGAGATATGGATACATCTAATCTAAATAAGGATATATATAGCTTTGACACAAAGAGGGACAAGGAAGAGACTAAGCGTATGTTCCGTGAGCGTATCACAGAGCAAAAAGAGGAACATAATGGCGGTAATTATTGGATAGGAACCAGTGGAGGCTCTGCTTTTGGACATAATGGTCGTAATCCGGGAGGACTTCGCGTAAGTGGCAAAACCGGTATGAGAAGTGCCTTTCAGGTTATGGGTGAGCGTCGTTATGCAGATTTTAGACATGACAAAACTCTCGATATAAGGCAGTTTCAGGTGGCATTTAGAAGGCTTAGACAGTTTTCAACTAAGTTAGATGTGCCTCGTACAGAACTTGACTTAGATAAAACTATAGATTCAACCTGTAATAATGGTGGATATCTTAAGCTAGAGTTTGATAAGCCCAGAAAGAATTCGGTTAAGCTTCTTTTGCTTTTTGATTGCGGTGGAACTATGTTGCCTTTTAGTGAGCTATGTAATGACTTGTTTCAGGCAGTTCACAAGGCAAATCATTTTAAGGATGTTAAGACCTATTATTTCCACAACTGCATTTACAGCAAGGTATACAAGGATGCAGAATGTGAAATGGGTAACTGGGTGGATTTAGATTACGTATTTAAACATACTGACAAGGATTATAAGGTAATCATTGTTGGAGATGCTCAGATGGCTCCTGAGGAGCTTTTTGACCTAAATGGTAACTATAGAGGGCCAAACGATGGCAGGAGCGGATATGAGTGGAATAAGCTCTTTAGAAGTAAGTACAAGAAGGCAATATGGCTTAACCCAAGATTCCACGGTGGACTAACATCCCTTTCTTGGATGGAATCAGAGGCAACCTTAGCCGAGATATATGATATGTTTCCACTTACCATAGATGGTCTAAAGGCGGGAATATCTAAGCTAATGGCACCAAGATAGGTGTTTTAAAGAAATGTATTGAGGTGATTATATGGGCGAAAATACTGTAAAAGAAGGCGTAGGACTTGTTCTTTCAGGTGGTGGCGGTAAAGGCGCTTACCAGATAGGTGTATTAAAGGCATTAAAAGAAAATGGTTATCTTGACGATGTAGTGGCTATTTCAGGTTCATCTATCGGTGTGGTAAATGCCATGCTTTATCTTTTGGATGATATGGATATGCTTCTTAAAGCATGGATTGATATTGATATGGATACCATATTTGATGTGGATTTAGAGATGCTTATAGCAAACAAGCCATTTTTCTCCAGAGATGAGATGCTTAAGATGATGGAGAAATACATAGATTTTGATAAGCTTAAAAATAGTCCTATTGATATATATGCATCAATTTGTAAGCTAGACTCAAGTGAGCAGGCTATAGCTGCAGAATACCGTAAATTTGCAGATTACGATGTGGAAACTATCAAGAAGTTATTACTTGCTTCAACGGCCCTTCCTGTAGTATATGAGGCTGTAGAGATAGATGGAAACTACTATAGAGATGGTGGAATCTGCGATAATGAGCCAATTAAGCCACTGTATGATGCCGGTATAAGACAATTTATAGTAATAGGCCTTAAGCATGGTAAAGTCTTTAAGGACGAAAAATGGCCAGGAGCTACATTTACAATCATATATCCAAGCCATGATTTAGGTGACATCGTAAGTGGCACATTGAATTTTACTGATAATGCGGTTAAATTCAGAGAAAAACTGGGCTATAAGGATGGACTTAGAGCTATAAAAACAAAGTTCCTCAAGGATGAAACATACATCAAGATGGAACCGGTTCTTGCAAAGACAGATTACAACGAGATAGTTATGCAGCTTAGACAAGATAATGCCTATGACACTATGAGCGCAAAGGTTAATTCTCATATGGATTATTTTAATAAGTTGGCTGAGAAATATGATAAATACTAAGATATCTTAGTTAAATATATTGCAAAAAAATAGAACTGACATTTTGTCGGTTCTATTTTTTAATAAAATAATTCAATAAGGAACTTTACACCATGGTTGATAGTTACTTAATTAATATTCAAGTTGGGAAACATCAATACTGAAATTTGATAATTTGACTTTTGTAGTTCTGATTTGATATTCTAATTCTTCATTAATTTCTTTTTGGCATTTTTTGATTCGCATTAAATTAATATATGAATCAATAAGGATTTGCTTTTGTTCTTCTAATGTCATTCCTTCCACGCTTTCCACCACCTTTATGAAATAATATATATAATTATACGGTGGATTTAAAATGGTGTAAAGTCCTTTATTCAACAACAAGTTATAGTTGACATAACCCTTATAAATCCATTAAAATATAATTATATTAATCCATATAAATCATATATTTATAAAGGAGGATACTATTATGGCAAACAAAATCATCGCAATTGGTAGACAATTTGGCAGCAATGGTAGAGAGATAGGACATCGTTTGGCGGATAGGCTGGGTATTCCTTTTTATGACAAGGAAATCCTAAATGAAACGGCTAAAAATAGCGGTTTGAGTGAAGATGTACTTAGAAGTTTGGATGAAAGGCCTACAAAGAGCTTCCTTTATTCTTTGGTTATGGATCCTTATAGTTTTGGATTTAATAATCCTGGATATCAGACTAATCTTAGTCAACAGGCCTTTCAGGCTACATATGACACGGTTAAAAAACTTGCGTCAGATGGTCCATGTGTATTTGTTGGAAGATGTGCAGATTATGCCTTAAGACATAATCCGGATTTGATAAAGATATTTATATATGCACCGATAGAAGAGAGGATTAAGACCGTTTCAGAGCGTTTTAGCCTATCTGAGGATAAAGCGCGTTCACAGATTAACAAGGAAGATAAGGCTAGAGCATCATATTATAATTATTATACCTCAAAGCGCTGGGGAGCTATGGAAAGCTATGACATATGCATTAACAGTAGTTTGATGAGTATTGATAAGACAGTTGATTTGATTGTCGATTACATAAATTCTATAGAAAAATAATAAAAAATACCCAGAGGAGATGTTCTCTGGGTATAAAAATAGAATTTAGTATACATAATATATTTACGGTAAAATATTATGAATATAATTATAATTTTAAGGTTTTTCTCTAAGCTGAACCTTGTTTCTGGCTAGACGTTTACGCTCGTTATCAATGTCAGCATAGTGCTTACGGGTTGTATTAACATCGGTATGTCCTAAAACATCAGCAACCAAGTATATATCTGAGGTTTCCTGATATAGAGCTGTACCAAAGGTGCTTCGGAGCTTATGTGGAGTAATATGCTTAAGGGGTACAGCGGATCTTGCGTACTTATTAACTAGATTTTCAACACTGCGAATGCTTATTCGTTTTTTCTGTGCAGAGAGGAAAAGAGCATATTCGTGACCCTTTTGCGGCTCGATTTTCTTTCTTTCCTCCATATAAGCTAAAAGTGGCTCCAAAGCCTCGTCGCTAAAGTATACAATGGCTTCTTTACCACCTTTTCGGGTGATTTTAATGCACATATTGTTGAAATCCACGTCCTTGGTATCTAAGCCAATACATTCAGATATACGGATTCCGGTGCTTAACATAAGGGTTAAAAGGGCCAAATCCCTTGTTTTGTTCTTTTCGTGGTACTGTAATTGCTTAGCGGTCAAATTATTGCCAAATTCAACGGTATCAAGGAAATTAGCCGTTTCTGCAGCATCCATACGTACAATCTGTTTGTCATGTATACGTGGACGCTCAATCTTAGCAACAGGATTTTGACTTACAAGGTCATTTCTATAGTAATATGAGTAAAATACACTTAAAGATGTGATTTTACGCTTAATAGCGGCCTTGCCGTTAGTGTATGTACGACCATTTTTCTTATACATCTGGAGATAATCCATATAATCATCGATAAACATGGCATCTATAGAAGATAAGATATCCAAGGTGATATCCTTAGGGGTGTTACAAGGTGCATCGGTATAGGTGGCACATATATACTCAAAAAAGTTCTTTATGTCCCTGGCATAACCAAGCCTTGTACGTGATGACTTTGATTGTTGTATAGATCTAAAAAACATCTTAACAAATTGAGGAAGCTCATCACAGATGTTACGGATGAGTTCGATGTTTTTCATATCAGTTTGTTGGTGGTAATTGAATTCTGCCAAAATAAAAACCTCCTTAAGATAAAAACCTAGCAAATAAGCGGTTTTCAGCCATATATTAATTATACCACTATTCGCTTTAAATGTACAGACTTTTTTCGTTAAACCTGAGTTTATCGCATAGTTGGAGCAAAGTGGTGCTCCTCTCTCCATACTATATGTGGATGAATCAACATAGATATTGTTGTTATGTAATGTTGATGATATAATTTGGTATATAAATTTACAATTGAGGTTTGATTTAGATGTGGAATTTTTCTTGGACAAAAAATAGAAAACATAGAAATTTTGTTAAAAGATATGCACAGATAATTATTTTAATTACTAGTATATTACTTATTTATATGATTCCTAATAATTATTTATTTAGAGTTGTTGATAATTTGCACTATGACATATCCTATAGTACATATGTGTCTAAAAGTAATATTAATGATGAAATTATAGAATATGGTCATTATATGACAGAAAATGAATTAGATAAAGTGATTGTTAATCAATATATGGCTGCACTCTCCTTTATAAGGAGTATTATATGGAGAATTCTTATATTGATTCCAGTTTTAATATTAGTATCATGGAAATCATATATTGATAATAAATTATATGGATATTGGGTAAATTTATATACATTAGTGTTTTTTCTTGCAACAATAATTGGTTTTGATTTTAGTACCTTATTTGTTAGTCATAGTATTGGAGCTTGGTTTGAATGCTCTATTCTTTTAGATATATTTCTTATTGTGACAATAATTTATAACATAAGTTATTATAAGAATAATAAACAAAAATTTGAATATGGGCCATATTGCAAGTCATCAGCTTATATTAAAACAACAATCTTTATTACTGTATTTATTGTTTTGGTTATTGTTGCATTCTATACATTTAAAATCATTTCTGTTTTTAATAATAAAGAGTTATATTATGATTATAAAATATACAAATAGAATTTCTATTTGTATATTTTATTTTTTGAGTTTATTTATGATTATATTGAAGTATTCCGGTAATTTAGAACTAAATTCCATGTATTTGCCTGTTATTGGATGATTGAATCCTAAAACCCCTGCATGAAGGGTTTGTCCTTCGGTTTTAAAAGGCTTTGATTTAGGACCATATACCTCATCCCCAAGTAATGGATGGTTTATACTTGCCATATGAACCCTTATCTGGTGTGTACGTCCAGTTTCTAGACGACATTCAATTAAGGAAAAGTTGTTTTTAAGTTCTTCAATCACTTTATAATGTGTTATGGCATTTCGGCCGTTTATAGGGTCTATCGCCATTTTTTTTCTGTCAATCTTGTGTCTTGCTATAGGTTTATCTACTGTACCTTCAAGCTCGTTAAAGTGATTATAACATATTGCTGTGTATACACGGGTTATATCATGGATTTTAAATTTATCTGACATAACTTTATGAGCTTGGTCGTTTTTACAGGCGACAAGAAGCCCTGTGGTATTCATATCAATTCTATGGACGATTCCTGGCCTTAGAACGCCATTTATGGACGACAATGAGTCTTTGCAGTGATACATTAAGGCATTTACTAAGGTACCGCTTGTATGACCCGGCGCCGGATGAACTACCATACCCTTTGGCTTGTTAACTATAATTATATCATCATCCTCATAAATTATATCTAAAGGGATGTTTTCGGGCTCTATATCAAGATTTTCAGGCTCAGGTATACAAATATATATATTATCTCCTGCTTTTAGCTTATAATTTGATTTTACAGGCTTATTTGATATTGTTATATTGCCCTCATCTATAAGCTTTTGGATAAATGCTCTAGAATATTCTGGAAATTCAAGAGATAACACCTTGTCTATACGTGTACCAACATATTCACTTTTTGTTTCGTCAATTTCTAAATATAATTCATCCATATTAATATAATTACCGTAAAAATATTATGTCAACAAAACTCTGTATTTAAACAGAATTTGTATCTTTGTCGCTCTCGTCATTATTTTTTGAAACTGTTTCAACAGCCTTTTTCTTGCTTCCAAGCATTATATCAAATTCCTCGTCGGAATATTTAAACAGTATCAAAACAAATAATAATATAGTAAACACTGTTACATATATATCTGCTACATTAAATACAGGAAAATCAATTAAATCAAAGCTTAAAAAATCAATTACATACCCTAGCTTTACTCTGTCTATCATATTGCCGATTCCACCAGATATTATGAAGATGAGGCACACTTTCGCTGCCATAAAGCCCTTCTTTTCTGATATATTATGGAACATATAGCTACAAAGTATAATGATTAACGCTGTTATAATTAGAAGAATGTTTATTTTACCTTTAAACATTCCCCAGGCGATACCTGTGTTTTGAATGTAAGTAAAAGAAAAAACATCATCTATCAGCGGGCGTTTCTCATATAGAATGAAGTTACCTGTAATAATTGACTTGGTTAATTGGTCTAGCGCAACCAAAAGCCCGATGAAAATTATAGGCAGAAAATATATTTTTACTTTGAAAGTTTCTTTAGATTTCATAGTTGTCTAATTTAAGCAATTCATTAAGGGATGCTCTCATGTCATCTGAGGTTACATCCATATCAATGTATGCTTCTCCTATATTTTTTAATAGTATAAATTTAACCTTATCTCCCACTACTTTCTTGTCATTTTTAGTGTAGGAAAGGATTTTTTCTATATCTATGTCCTTTGGTAAAATTGGTACATTAAAGGCAGATATTGTGCTGAAAATCAATTTTTTATCTTCAAGAGAAATATTGCCCTTGTTGTATGATATTATTGTTGCCAAAAGCATACCAATAAACACACATTCACCGTGTAAATACTCGAAATTCATATATTTTTCTATAGCATGTCCTAAGGTGTGGCCAAAGTTTAAAAGAGCTCTTTCGCCCTTTTCTGTTGGATCGTTTTCAACCACATTTTTCTTTACGATGCAGCTATTTCTTACCATCTCGTATAGAATAGACATATCCTTGTTTTCAATTGATGTAGAGTTATCCTTTAACCAATTGAAATATGTTGCATCTTTGATTAGTCCATGCTTTACGATTTCACCCATTCCAGAACAAAATTGTCTATTATCTAGAGTATTTAGTACAGATAGGTTCATATATACAAGCTTTGGCATATGGAATGCACCAACCATGTTTTTGTATGAATCAAAGTCTACACCGGTTTTGCCACCGATGCTTGAATCAACTTGTGAAAGTAAGCTGGTTGGGATTTGGATAAAATCTATACCACGAAGGTATGTTGCCGCAGTAAAACCTGTTAAATCTCCTACTACTCCACCGCCTAAGGCTATAAGAAGGTCATTTCTATCAAATTGCTCTAATATAAGCTTTTCGTATAAATCCTTAACTGTATTTAAATTTTTGCTCTGTTCTCCTTCAGGAAAAACAAACTGAATTGCCTTACTACAACAATCTTTTATAGAAAGTAATATAGCATCCATATATAAGGATGCTACATTAGTCTCAGATACAACACATATTTTTCTTTTTTCAGAACCTAACTCAAGAATTAAGTCAGGTAATTTTTCGAATGTATCTGAATATACGATGTTGTATATAGGCTCTTCATTAAGATGTACGGTTAAATCTTTCATGAGTGTCTCCTATGTACAATATATTTATACAAATTCAAAACCGAATTCGTCTGTTTCTGTATCCTCTGAAGAATTATCACCAATAAGGTTTTTCTCATCGAAATTAACCTCAACATCACCAACTAATTCGTTTTCATCTTTTGCCTTTGTATCACTCTTTTTTGATTCAGCTTCATAATTAAAAGATACAGTTGGTATCTCGTTCTTTTTTTCTTCAGGTTTAGTTTCAGGTTTTGATTTAGCCTCTGGGGCTGATGTATATGCAGCCTTAGGCTCTACGTTGGGAGTAGACGCACTTTCTGTTTGTGGCTTTTGCTGTGGTCTTCTTGAACGACTACTTTTGCTACCTGGATTTGTATTAACAGTAAAATTAGTTTTTGTAGCTTTTGAGGTCTCTGGTTGACGTCCATCATAAGGATTATATCTACCAGGCTCATTTTTGTTAGGGTTAAATGGATCAACAAAGTTATCATTTTCACCTAAATGAGCTGTATAAACAGCACTAGTACTGTTCTTGTCGTCAGGATTCATAGAAAGGCCGCCTGCATTACTTGCGCCATTCATTCCACCTAAAGTAGATTGGTCTCTCATCTGTGGATCACCATCAAATGAACCGAATGCAGCTTGATTAGATGCTGTTGACGCTGTGGCAGCTGCATTACCTCCAAGTAAGGTTAAAGCTCTTGGGTCTATAGCAGCATCTTTGTCAAAATCAACTGACTTGAGGAAATCATGCTGCTGTTTCATAAGACTTAAAAAATTAGACTTATATGCAGCATACTGTGTCTCTAAAGTTGCCATCTCAAGCTTTATGGCTTCAAGGCGTTCTTCTGCATCACCTATGATAGCTTTAGCTTTAGCTTTTGCTTCTAATTCTATAGTTTTAGCTTCTTTTGTTGCCTTTGACTTTGTATCCTCAGAATCCTTTTCTGCTAACATCAAAGACTTTTTGAGAGAAGCTTCCTTTGACTTGTAATTCTGTAATCCATCAGTAAGTGTGATTACTTTTTCTTTTAATTCTGCGTTGGAACGATATAATTGCTCATAGCTTTCAACTACAGATTCAAAAAAAGCATTTACATCTTTTTTGTCGTAACCAATACCTATGTGAAATCTTTTCTGTTGAATATCAACTGGTGTAAGCATTCCCCAAATCCCCCTTGTAAAAAGTTATATTTTAGTATTTTCCTAATTGAGGAGATACTGTAGATTCGTTCAAAATCTCTTCTCTTAAGTCACCTGAAACTTCAATTGAACCAGGCGCAGCTATGAAAATATTAGCTGATATTGCCTGAAGTGAGCCTCCTAATGCGTAGCAAGCACCACCGATGAAATCAATGATTCGTTGAGCTGGTGCAAGCTCAAGGCCTTCCATATTAATTACTATAGTTTTTCCACTTCTTAAGAAATCAGTTACTGTCTGTGATTCGCTGATATCTTGAGGTTTAATTACGTACACGTCCCCACCACTCCTATTACTCATACGTTGCTGTCTTCCAGCGTTAAAATCTACAAGTTTTTCATTTGATACCCCCGGTCTAGCCTGAGGTCTTTGTGTTGAATAATTATTATATCCGGATGAATAGCTACTTTGACTTGTTGTTTGTTTATAGCTCCCCTGATTATAGCTACTACCACCAGAATATGAATTGCTCTTATTATATGTAGTCTGTGTTGCTGGTTTATTATATGAGGATTTTGATTTATTCTTTGATGGTTTTACGTAATCATCATCGTCATCGTCGTCATCATCAAATAAATCATCATCAAATTCGTCATCATCCAAGTCTTTAACCTTGAACAAGTCAAAAAAACTTTTTTTGCCAGATTCTTTTGCCATATTAAAAACTCCTTAATTAAATATTATAATTGCGTTCTCCGAAAATTCCGGTACCAACTCGTACCATAGTTGAACCCTCTTCGATAGCAACTTCATAATCATTAGTCATTCCCATTGATAGAATACACATATCAATATTATCAATGTTTTTTGATTTTATGTCAAGTAATAATTGGTGCATTTTTCTAAAATATTGTCTGTTTTCTTCTGGATTTTCAACGAAAGGAGCGATTGTCATCAATCCTTTAACTTTTATATGTGAATAATCTTTAATTTCGTCTAATAATTCATAGATTGTGCTTTCATCAATTCCAAATTTTGTATCTTCTTTTGCTATATTAACCTGAATAAGTATATTGGCGATAACTCCTTTTTTGGCAGCCTCTTTTTCAATGGTTTTAGCTAGGTTAACAGAGTCAACAGAATGAATTAAACAAGCTTTGTCTACTACATACTTGACTTTATTGGTTTGTAAATGTCCAATAAGATGCCAGTTTACAGGAGTTGATATATTTTCGTATTTATCACATAATTCCTGAACTTTGTTTTCACCAAATTCCCTTGTACCACATAAAACCAACTCTTCGATATCGGAAAGAGGCTTGGTTTTGCTTACCGCAATAAGAGTAACCTCGTCAGGATTTCTGTTTGATTTTTCGCAGGCTTTTATAATATTTGCCTGAACTTTCATTAAGTTTTCTTTTAGCAAAAATATCACCTCTATGTAAGTTTAGTAAATTATCTGGTTTTCCTTTACAGTTGATGCATCCATAACGATATTATCATATATCTTTAGATTGTCACCACTTTCAATAAGGGCGAATTCATCAACGGTTTTTATAATAGTAATCATTTTGAATTCTGCAGTTCCTCGGTTGGCTGAGTATACTCCAGTTACAGTGTCAGTTCCAAGCAAAGAAACTGCTAATGTATTATTGTTGTTTATGTTATATATTACATCTGTATCCTCAAAAACTAAAGGATCTACGTAGTAATATTTGTCATCGGTTTTATATATGGTTGGAGAAACCTGTTTTATAGTTATCTCTCCGTTTTCGTCCTTGACCTGAATATTTACCTTGGTAGTATAACTTTGGTTTCCACCAGCAGAGAAATACTCTACAGGTATTTTGTATACCTCTTTGTCTACAATGGCACTTACAGGTACTTTAAGCCCCATATCCTCTTCCATAACAATCTCTATAGACAGATATCTCTCAGAAAGGAAGTTTGACATATATTTGTTCATTTTTATGTTTATGTATGTACCATCACTACCGTTTATAATCTCATATGGCATGTTAGCCGTATAGCTAGAGTTATTGATATAGAATGTTATTTTTGAGCTTTCTCCTAGAGCATTAATTTGTTCTTGGGTAATTGGTGCAACTATATTCCACTCTTCAGATGGTACGATTTTCATAATTGGGGTGTTAGACTCAATTACCTCACCTGTTTTAAGTGTTTGTTTTTCGTACTTAGATTGGTCGAAATCGTCTTTTGATATGGTTTTTGGAGTTAGATTTTCAAATCCATCCATATAATAGGTAACAATTCCACTATATGGTGTAGTTACTGACTTACCTGATGAGATATTGTTATTTGCATAGAGCTGCTGCATAAGAATCTCGTTTGTTAAGTCTAGCACTTTGTTGTTTATGTTGTTTTCAAATACATAGGAATTATAATAAGATACATTGTCGTAGTTAACCTTGTATAAGGAAATAATAGAACGAATGTCGGAATAATTCTCTTCTGTAAATAAATCTTCGTATTCTTCTGTCTCTGTTAATATGTCATAGACTTCGCCAGATTTATCTATGGTGCAAACAGTTGAATATTTTTGAGCTTTTTCTCCATCTCTTACATAGTAACATACATATCCACCTTGACTTGCACGAATTAATTTTTCATTTCGAAGGGCAATGCCATCGAGTTCGATATTGTTGCTGACATTACTTTTATTAACCTTATAGATAGTAATAGGCTCTTTTCTCATGGAAATAAAAACACTAATAACCACATATATAAGTATGGCAAATACTACACATGTGGCTGGGTTAATAATAATTTCTCTTTTAAATTTTACTGGTTTTTTATTGTTACTCATAACTATCACTTCTTTTCGTAAGTTATCATTCTACAAGACATAATAATTCTATGACAGCATCATATAATTCACTTCTTGAATCTGCATCAGATGTAACTAGATAATATGTGTGGTCTCCTTTTGTAAGACAAAGGGCTAAACAATTACCAGCACCACTTGTGGTTCCAGTTTTCCAGGTTCTGATGGAAAAATTGGCTGGTAAAGTAACATATCCATGGGCAAAGAGACTAGTTGCAGAAACATCATCATACATATAATTATTGAAACCATCGATATATGTATAAGAATATGTGGAATATGTATCAATCTGACGAATGTAATCATATGAGTCAGCTTCTTTTAATATAAGATACATATCATAAGCTGTTGAGTAATGCTCCGGCTCATCTAAACCATGTGGATTAGTGAAATGTGTATTGGTTGCGCCAAGTTCGTAGGCCTTATCATTCATAAGGGTGCAAAATGCTTCCTGGCTACCAGCTATATAATCAGCTAATATAAGAGCATAATAATTGTTTGATTCAATTAATAAACCATACATTAAATCTTTTACTGATATCTGACTACCAACAGTGAGGTTATTGAGACCTACTCCATCGTATGTTAAATCATAATATTTGAGTACAGTAACGATATCATCCTCGGATATCTGTCCTGATTCCAATCGTTCACAAACAATAATTGCGGTCATGAGTTTAGTCATTGAGGCAGGATACATACGTCTATGAGCATTGTAGGAAGCGTATATCTCGCCAGTTGTCTCATCAACTAAAAGGGCATAACTAGTATCCTCAAATAAATAGCTATTTGAGGAATCTTCCATTCCAACAAATGTCTGTCCCATAGAGTTATAAACATTTGTTTCTCCATATGCGGAATCATTTATTGCAAAAGAAAGGTCCAAAACACCTTTGTATTCATCATTAAGATTATTTTTTATTAAACTAAGAAGAAAAAGTACACAACATATCATAACGATAGTGCCTATGTATTTTAAAATATTCTTTAGCATATATATGCTCCTATAAGTTAGTGTTTAAATAATTCTCTCCAGTCCAAATCTCCACGTTCTAATGCTTTAACCATCAGTTCTGCTGTAGCTAGATTGGTGGCAAGTGGAATGTTGTGTGTATCGCATAGAATGAATATGTTATTGATATCTACGTCCTGTTTTCTCTTTGTCTGAGGATCTCTTAAAAATATCATCATATCAAGATCATTGCTTTCAATCATAGAACCGAGTTGCTGCTCGCCACCTGTATGACCAGCCAAAAACTTGTGTACAGTCAAGTTGGTAACTTCTTCTATCATACGTCCTGTAGTGCCAGTCGCATATAGATCATGATGAGATAATATTCCACGATATGCAATACAGAAATTCTGCATAAGTTTTTTCTTTGTATCATGTGCAATTAAGCCGATGTTCATGAATATATCACCCCTAATATCCTGATTTTTGTATACTTATATTGAGCACTACTCCCATACCCGCCGATAGACTAATAAGAGAACTTAGTCCATAGCTTATGAAAGGAAGTGGAATACCTGTGTTTGGTAATACGCCTGTAGCAACTGCAATATTAATAAATGATTGATAAGCAATTAATACACCAATTCCAGATGCTATAAGCATACCTTTTGTATCCTTGGCAACTCTTGCTATCTTTATACATTGTAACACTATTAACAATATAATTGCAATAACAAATACACTGCCAACAAAGCCAAGCTCCTCTCCTATTACGGAAAAGATAAAGTCAGTTTGCTGCTCTGATATAAAGTTAGCGTCCTTAACTGTGGCCATAGTTGATGTGTTTAATCCTTTTCCTGTCAATTGCCCCGAACCAATGGCCATTATAGAGTTATTTTGCTGTGAATAATCTGTTCCGTATTGATCAGGATAAATAAACTCCAATATACGATTAACCTGATAATCCTGTAAAAGTATCTGGTTTGGAAGCTGAATATACCAAAGAAAACTTCCAAATAATGGAATGCCAAAAAGTATGGCTAGACCAATGATTTTATAGCTTAAACCGGAGACATAAAGCATAGTGAGCATTACCATAGTTACACATATAGTTGTAGAAAGATCCGGTTCAAGAACAATCAGTAAAAGAGATGCTCCTACAGTTCCTGCATAGGTTGCAAGGCACTTGAAAGTATTTATTTTATCTCTTTGCTTATATCTATCCAATAAGGTTGCAATGAAAATAATCATAAAAATTTTACTGAACTCAGAAGGCTGGAACTGTATTCCTCCTGAACCGCCCACAAGCATCCATCTTTTTGCAGCATTTACCTCTACTCCTGCAATTAATACAAGTAAAAGCATAATGATGTTGGCTGCAAATATTGCACTGTAAAGTTTACAAATAAAATCATAATTTATAAATGAGATAAAAATCATCAGAATAAAACCTACGATTGCACCAAAAATTCTTCTTGATGTGTAGGAATCATCCGCGCTGTTGATTACTACAGTACCAAAAATAACTGCAATCATAAGTAATATAACTAATTTGAAATTATAATCCCTGCGACTGAATCTTGTGAACATGTTTATCCTTCTTCTTTATCCATTTGAATAATTTAAATGTTTCTTCTTCTGTTTCTTCTGAACCAAAGCCTGCAATGTTTTTAGCAATATTTTCGTATGCTCGTCCACATTTTGAACGTGTACTAGCAATAGGTTCACCTCGATTAGTTGATATAACTATAGCTTCGTCATCATATACGGTTCCAATAAGGTTAATTGATAATATATCAACAACATCATCTACAGACATCATATCCCCTCTACGAACCATATCCTGACGAATTTTATTGATAACTAAATCAATTCTTGGCATCTCGTTTGCATCAAGAATCCCTATAATTCTATCAGCATCTCTTATAGCAGACACCTCCGGTGTGGTAACTATGATTGCTCTTTGAGCTGCAGCAATGGCATTTTTAAATCCATGCTCAATACCCGCTGGACAATCAATAATTATGTAATCATAATCAGGCTTTAATTGTTCCATTAGCTTTTTCATCTGTTCTGGTGAAATTGCAGTTTTGTCTTTTGTTTGAGCTGCTGGAAGCAATGCTAGTCCAGCTTGATTTTTGTCTTTTATTATGGCCTGGTTATATTTGCAATTACCTTCTATAACATCACAGATGTTATAGACTATGCGATTTTCTAGTCCCATTACTACATCAAGATTGCGAAGTCCTATGTCCGTATCAATAAGCAAGACCTTATATCCTAATCCTGCAAGACTATATCCTATATTTGCGGTGGTGGTTGTCTTTCCAACCCCTCCTTTTCCAGATGTAACAACAATAACTTCACTCATTTAATTATTCCCTCCTGAAATCAAACTATATACAAATGTATCATTTCTTCCTTTGTAGCCTGATTCTGCATATCCGTTTAATTCTCCTATAATAACGATGTTACCTTCGGAATATACGGAAGCTCCGTTCTCTACATTGCCAATAATCACAATACTATCTGCAGCATCTATGGATTCCCCGGCTTTTAGATTGCCTATATAGAATAGACCGTCACTTTGATTAGTATATGATGTTGGCTCTGGGGTAATATACAGTTGTTTATCTTCAGTTTGGGTTTTTAAATTTAGTCCTATTTCTCTTAATGTATCTAATAATATATCTTTTTCATCTTCCGTTATGGATTTTCCTTCAAAGGTTATTGAAATGGGTTTTATGTTCTTATAATATCCTTTTGTTTTTTGAAGCTTTATTCTTAATGTTTTTATTACATCATCTAGGGTAGCTTCCTCGTGGATTATAAGTTTAATACCCCATTTATTACCTTTGATAATAACGGGACTATTCATTATTCACCTCGCATCTTTAATTGTTTATATTGAACTACTCAGTTGCTTCAGTAGTTTCTTCATCATCATCTTCTGGTTCCTCTTCCTCAATCTTCATATCGTCGAGAACATTTTGGATGATATCTTCATCTACAATAACAGCTGGATCATACATATATGCATATACATAACCAGCAACTTCTTTAGCGTTACTTGAGTGATAACCATTTCTAAGAACACAGGTAACTGATACCTCAGGAGCCTCATATGGTGCAAAGGAAATAAATACGGCGTGGTCGGGTTTTACTTCGCTTTCCTGTGCAGTTCCTGTTTTACCTGCAACATTTACATTAATCAAATTAATGATGTCATATGCAGATGTGTCAATGGCTATAACTCGTCTCATACCCTCATGCACTGCTGACCATATGTCACTTCTTACATCAAGTTCGTGATGTACGGTAGCCTGATTGTCCATCAATAGAGTTCCTTCGTAATCGGTAACCTTATCAATAAGGGTGAGGTTGTAACAAGTTCCACTGTTAGCAATGGTTGTAACATATCTTGATATCTGAATCGGTGCATATGCGTTTGTTCCCTGTCCAATCGAAGAACGTACTGCATCCATATCGGAAATATGAGGAGAAATCTCCGGTAATTCTACACCTGAATAATCATCAAATCCAAACATAGCGGCATATTTTGCAATTGTTTCTACACCTTTAGAATCATTATATTCACCTCGTTCATCAAGTGCAAGAGAATATCCTACCTCGTAAAAGAATATATTACAGGAACGCTGTAATGCTTCTCGTACATCCAATAAACCATGCCAGCCTGGGTATATCCAACATTTTGCTGGATCATACAGCTTTTCAAAAAGACCGCCACAGAAATGTGTAGTTGATAAATCTATAACTCCTTCAGAAAGACCAGCAACAGACATAAGAGGTTTATATGTTGAACCAGGAGCTGAACGTTGCATGGTTGCTCTGTTAATAAGAGGTGTTGTTCTGTCTTCTAAGAGTCGATTATAGTACTCCGCGTTTACTTCATTGGTTAAGTAGTTGTTATCGTAACTAGGATATGTTACCATGGCAAGCACATCACCAGTATTTACATCTGTTACAATTACTGAACCGGAATATGTGTCAAGAGCTAACATGGCAGGAGTTATTTCTAGGTTGCTTATTTTTCTAACCATAAACTCATATGGTCCATATGCCCCATTCATAAATTCAGTGTACTCTTTGTCACCAATTGGAGATAATACACCTTGATCATAAATCAACTTAACCACATCATATCCTGATATTATTGTAGATTGTAACATCTCTTTAATGATAAGTTTGTCGAATTCGGTATCTAAATCAAGATATTTTACAATGTAATCGCAAAGTATCTGGTATATTTCATCAGTATCGTAATAGCTACTGTCAACATCCAAAGAAGATATATCTATAGCTTCTATACTTATAGCATATTTTAAATAGCTTTCAAGGGATGTAACTCCTTCAGTATAGTCTTTGTATTCTTGTGAATCAGATGAAATCAGGGATGTGTTAAATATGCCATTATCCCTGAGAATTTCGCATATATATTCCATATATGTCTGATATATTTGTGGTAAGTCTCCAACAGGAGTAAAGTCTTTCGTAAGTATATCGTATATTGTAGATAGAGTTTCCTCTTTTGTGTCTGTATATAATGAGTATATTTCTTTCTCTAAATCTGTTGCATCTGCATCACCCATATCATACATAGATATAATATTGTTATCAAAAAGGCCGTAATATACATCTGTTATGGCAATTTTTGCATTTGAACCAGGGTTTACAGAGTTTAGGTTAACCAGATTTTCCAAAATAACTGCGGCAATTTCTTTTTCAAGAGTATCATAGCAGTATTTTTGTAGGTCTGCATCTATTGTAAGATATACATCATTACCCGCAATAGCTGGAGTTGATTCTACGGTTTCTATGACCTTTCCCAAGTTATCAACATACATTATCTCGTATCCGTTTTGTCCTCTTAAGTACTCTTCACAATACTGTTCTATACCAATTTTACCAACAGAGTCCTGATTAGTGTACTGCTTGTCCTTTGGTAAGTCTGCATTGTACTGTGTCATTTCATCAGAGGAAATCTGACCGATGTATCCTATAATATGAGCAAAATATATTGCGTCATTGTATCTTCTGAGTGATTTTACGGTTATATCAATTCCAATTAATTCTTCACTGTATTCAGCAATTATAGCTGTGCTCTCCTCGCTCAAATTGTATGCAATTGTTACAGGAACATATTGCTGGAAACGATTAAGCCATAATTTATATCTACAACTTAATATCTTTAGAGCTTCTTCTTTTGTATATTCATCAGATATTTCGAACATATCATTGCCAAGATAATCAACTACATCAGCGGCCGTAGAGTTCTTTTTTTCATCTGTGAGATAATCATAATCTGTAACACCGTATACATTTTTTAGGAAGTTTCTTAGCTGAGTATCTTTTACTGTGAATTCATAATCACCACTATCATTAATTTTTATAGGGAAATCTACATACAAAGAGTCTCCGTTTGTCTCTAATATCTGTATTGTTTTGTATATGATTTGGTTTTTTAAGTCGTTGTCAGATATGCCAAGTTCATCGGCTTTTTCGCTGAGAAGTGGATCGTTGCTGTAAACAACTGAATATGACAATTCGTTGTATGCTAGTAATTTTCCATTTCTATCATATATATTGCCCCTAACTGCTTCTACAGTAAGAGTTTTCTCTGATTTGTAGATGAAGTCTTGATTATGTTCCTCTCCTTCTACTATCTGCAATTCAAACAGTCTGTTTATAAGGATGGAAAAGAGCACAACAATAACCACAGTTACTGGAAACAGTCTGTGTTTTATATAGTCAGCTATTATTTCAATTAAAGAAGCAAGAAATTCTTTAATCATGTCAATTCCTCTTTCCTTATTCCTTTTCTTTTAACTTTCTGTTAATAAATACATACAGTTTATACACTATAATGGTTAGTAATGCTGTACTGAGAGTTTCCGGTATTATAATACTGGTTATATAGTCAATAAAATTCAAGTGGTTTCTAAGTAAAAAGTGAACCACATATATGGCTGTGTTAAATGCTAACTCATCTAAAACAATAACTATAAGTGGTAACAATGCATCTTCCACTATGTAGGTTTTGTGGAAAAATCCATTTACGTAACCAATTATCATATAAATAAACATATATGGACCAAGAACTGTGGAAAACATACAGTCAGCTAAAAATCCACAGAAAAATCCTACGAACATACCCTCTTTTCTTCCGCGCATAATACCAAAGGACATGGTAAGTATCAGCATAAGATTAGGGGATATACTTCCTATGTTGTGAAAACCAAATATTGTGGATTGGAGTATGAAATTAAATATTATAAGCAATGCTAATGTTATAATACGTCTCATATTAAGTGCTCCTCATAATTATTCTGTGACAATTGTGGTTTTAGTATCTGTAATAACAAGAACTTCTGTTATCTCAGAAAAATTCACAACAGGAGAAATGAAGGCTGTTTTAGTTAAGTTATTTGGGTCGTTTTCCACATTTGTCACATATCCGATTACAATACCTGCGTGATATCTGTCGGATATATTTGAAGTTACGACCTTGTCACCTATAGATATATTGGCATCCTTATCTATGTTTACTACAGCCAGATATCCATGTTGGTATGTGTTTATGTTGCCTTCAACGGTACAAAGTGCGTTTGAAGGCATAATTTTTGCACTTACATTTGAATTATCATCTATGATTGCTCTTACTTTTGAATAGTCAGCATAACATTCCACGATTAGACCGGCTAAGCCTTCGCCACACATAACATTTGCTCCAACAAAGAGTCCATCGTTGGTTCCTTTATCGATGTAAAAAGTCGAAAACCATGAGGATGAATCCGTTGCAAATACATGGGCACCAGTTTTGTTATAATCAGGATATAAAGCATCCAATTCGTATAACTCCTGCAATGACTCAAGCTCTGATAGTTGATTTTGATAGGTAGTTATTTCTGATTGATATTCAGCAAGTTTCTTTTTTAATTCTTCGTTTTCAGCAGTTAAATCTTCTATCTTTTTAAGATTATCCATCTTTGAATCAGTCCAGAGACCAATCTCATTTATTCCCTGTTGTAAAGGTGTGATTATTTTTCCTGTAAAGCCTTTTATGGCAGCAATTTTATCTGACGCAAAAAAGGACATTAACAAAAATATGATACATATGATTGTCAATGTTAATAACAAATATTTTGGATTAATGTCTTTTCTTTTATCGAATTTCATCTAATATGCCTCTTTCCATCAGACTAATATATGTGCCATTACCAACTATAATATGGTCTGATAAAATAATATCTAATAGTTTTCCTGCTGCTATAATTTTTTTAGTCACTTCAATATCTGTCTGGCTAGGATCTGGTATGCCAGAGGGATGATTGTGAACTAATATTATGTGTACTGCTTCGTATTTTAATGCTTCGATGAATATGTTTCTTGTGGAAATCATCGCTTGGTTTACAATTCCTTCGGAGAGCAAAAGCTCTTTTATCAAGGTGTGAGCACTGGAAAAAAACATAACAAAAACCTTTTCGTTGGTAAAATATTTACATTTTTCCATGTAGTACTTTGCTATAGATGAAGGATTGTTAAAGGATAAATTATCTTTGAGCCTGGTCATATTCATGCGTTTTGAAAGCTCACAGATAGCTAAAAGCTGGGTGGCTTTTGTGTTACCTATACCGTTTATACCTAGGTAATCCTCTCTTCTTAGATAATTTAAACCAAGTATACCCTTGTGGATAACGTGAGCATTTAATATCTGGTTCGCCAGGGATATTGAGCTTAATTTTGAGGTTCCACTGCGCAATATAACTGCAATTAGTTCTGCGTCGCTTAAACTCTCAATTCCTTTTGAAATTGCCTTTTCGTAAGGCCTTTCACAATAAGCTAAATCTTTTATTAAGTTATTCATAAATAATCTCCTTCCACCTCTCCAGGTGCAAAAGGAAATATATGTAACTAAAGCTTTTTGTATATAATAATACCGATAATGATACCTAAAATACTAGCTATATTGATAGAGATGGTAAGACCAAAGGTAAGTATGATTATACCTAAGTCTAAAACCACTGGTGAGGAAAGACCAAAGGTTTGTCCGTAATTTAGCCAGCTTAAAAAGCTTACATTACGGCAAAGATATCCTATGAATCCACCTAAAACAATACCGCTGAGTAATATTAAAAGCAATGTCCATTGGTTTTTATTCGCTGCGCCTGCCATAATTCACCTCCTAAAAATCTATAATTAGTCTACCATACAATAAGGTCTTTTTCTACAATTTTCTGTAGAGACATCATTATGCCGAATTTGGCATGTTCGTAGGTGAGTCCACCTTGGAAATATACTGCATAAGGCTCTTTCATTGGTGCATCAGCACTAAGTTCAATGGAAGCTCCTGAAACAAATGCTCCTGCAGCCATTATAACCTGACTATCATAGCCTGGCATATCCCAAGGTACTGGAGTTACATAGCTGTCTACCGGTGCTGCAGCCTGTATTCCTTCACAAAATGCCTGTATTAATTCAGGTTTTCCAAATTCTACTGCCTGGATTATGTCGTGTCTTTCTTCTGTGGCATTTGGAACAGTTTTAAAGCCTAGAGCCTCGTATATATTAGCTGCAAATATAGCTCCTTTCAAAGCTCCCGCTGTAACTGTTGGAGCCATAAAAAGTCCCTGAGCAATATTTCTTGTAACTCCAAGGGATGCTCCAACTTCTTTTCCAAGTCCTGGGCTTGTAAGTCTATAGGCACAATTTTCAATACACTCCTTGGTTCCGCAGATATATCCTCCTATTGGAGCAAGTCCGCCACCAGGATTCTTTATAAGTGAACCTACAACCATATCTGCACCAACTTCTGAAGGCTCTATAGTTTCAACGAATTCACCGTAACAGTTATCCACCATACAGATTACATCTGGTTTAATATTTTTAATAAAAGATATGACTTCTCCTATCTGTTTTACAGAAAGAGTTGGTCTTACATCGTATCCCTTTGAACGTTGAATCTCAATAAGTTTGGTTTTATCATTTATGTTAGCTTTTATACCCTCGAAATCAAAGCTTCCGTCAGGAAGTAGATTTACCTGCTTGTAGGTAATTCCATATTCGGCAAGGGAACCCTTTGATTCTCTTACACCAATAACTCCCTCCAAGGTATCATATACCTTTCCTACAGGGGAAAGAATCTCGTCGCCAGGTCTTAAGTTGGCTGATAAGGCAAGGTATAAAGCATGTGTTCCACAGGTGATTTGCTGTCTGACTAAGGCATCCTCAGTGTTAAAAACCTTGGCATAGATTTCTTCCACTGCTTCTCTTCCTGAATCATTGTAACCATATCCTGTAGTTCCGTTTAAGTGTGCTTCGGAAAATTTTGCTTCCTGCATAGCTTTTAATACTTTGATTTGGTTATGCTCAGCAATTTCATCAATCTCGCTAAATCTTTCTTTTAGCTTAGATTCTATATCGGTACAAAAATCATATACCTTTTCATCAATACCTAGGCTAAGATAATAGTCTTTAAGTGTTGTTTTATTCATAAGTCCTCCTGTTGTATTCACAAAATGAATACATCTTATTTGGCTATAATTTCTTTTTCTTTTAATACATTAGTTATAAAATCTAATTGTTTATCTGTAGTAGTATGAATGTTCTTATCCACCCATATCACATCTTTTTCTCTTTTAAACCAAGTGAGTTGTCTTTTTGCAAAGTGTCTTGTGTCTCGTTTGATTATATATATAGCTTCATCCAAGGTTATCTCACCTTTTAGATACTGGAGAATTTCCTTGTAACCAAGACCTTGCATAGAAACCATATCAGATGTAAGGTTAAAGTCATTAACCAATGCTCTTACCTCCTCAACAAGCCCTTGATTCACCATGATATCTACTCTTTTATCTATTCTTTCGTAGAGAATATCCCTAGGACAGTTTAAAACAAAATATGCAAAATTATAAGGGGAAGTCTTTGAACTTTCTCTTTCGTTATGAGTTGAGATTTGTTCCCCTGTTTGATGATAATATTCCAATGCTCTTATTACTCGTTTTGAGTTGTTGTAATGGATTAAATCTGCGGATTTTGGGTCAATGTCTCTTAACATATTGTGGATATACATAGGTCCTTTTTCTTGTAGCAATTTCTCCAGAGTTGCCCTATATCCATCATCCTCATTTTCAGTAAAATCAATATCATATATAAGAGATTGTATATAAAATCCAGTTCCACCTGTGATAATTGGAAGTTTTCCTCTTGATTGTATGTCTTTTACGGCTGCTTTTGCCATATCCTTAAATAAGGCGATATTAAAGCTTTCTGTTGGCTCTAGAACATCAATCAAATGATGGCAAATCCCCTGCATTTCCTCTTTTGTTATCTTGGCGGAGCCTACATCAAAACCTTTGTATACCTGTATAGAATCTGCAGAGATAATCTCGCCATTTACTTTTTTTGCAAGTTCTATGGAAAGCTCGGTTTTTCCAACAGCTGTAGGTCCGGTTAAAACTATTAAGTTGTTGGATATATCCTTTTCCATAGGTCTCTCCTTAGTTATAGTACTCGTTTGAATTTTTTCTCTAACTCATTTTCACTGATTGAGATAATTGTAGGTCTACCGTGTGGGCAGGTATATGGATTGTCTAATTTAAGTAATTGGTCCACCAATGCGTCTGCTTCAGCGAAGGAAATACGCATGTTTCCCTTTATGGCTGCTTTACAAGCCATAGTGGAAAGTTTTTTTATGAAAACGTCATTAGACATATAACCGGAATTGTTGATTAAAGAGCTGACAAACTCCATAAACATAGTTCTTCCGTGTAATCCAAATAAATTACTTGGAACGGCATTTATCTTAAATTCATTGCCTCCAAACTCTTCTATATCATAGCCAATCTTCATAAACAAATCAAAATTATCTAAGATGGCCTGTCGTTCGGCGTAAGACACAGTTATGACCATTGGGGGCATAAGCTGTTGAGATAAAACTTCCTTGTTGTTGAAATTGGCAAGAAGCTCCTCGTATTTTATTTTTTCGTGAGCCGCGTGCTGATCCATAATGTATAGATTATTCTCATATTGAATAAGCCAATATGTATCAAAAAGTTGTCCTATAAGCCTGTGTTTTACTCTAGCCTTTTCTGTTAGAAAATCATCATCAAACATAGTAGATTGCTTTGGAACTTCCTGTTTGTAGGCTGAAATTGCCTTAGCCATAGCTTGATCAGGTTTTATTGGTGATGCTTCGCTTTTTTCACTCAATGATGTGCTTTTCTGATTGTTGATTTGAACCGAAGGTGTGTAAGCCACGCCATCATCCTTGAGTATATTTAAAGCTACATTTGTTCCGCTATCCTTATCTTCTGATTCAGCTTGTTTTAGGCTTTCAAGAATCTTGTAGGTAGGACTATACTTGTCTGTTTTATTGTTGATTTGTGGTTTCATCTGGGTGTTGCTGTAATCTGACTGAGATGAAACACTCTTTGGCTTTTCGTTAGTTTCTTTCACTATTTCAGTGAGAACCCTTTTTTTCTCGAATGGTTCCGCAGGCTTTGGAACAGGAATTGATGGTTTCTCTACGCTTTTTTCCTTGCTTTCATACTCTGCCTTAGGAATAATTTCTTTATGTGTTAATGCATCTCTTATAGTTTTTGTTATTACCTCAAATAATTCCCTCTCGTTATCGTACTTAAACTCCATTTTAGTTGGATGTACATTTACATCGCAGCTTTCAGGCGGAAGCTCAATATAAAGCACAGTAAATGGGAATTTGTGCTGCATTACGAAGGTTTTATACCCCTCTTCTATGGCACGATTAATTACATTGCTTTTTATATATCGTTTGTTGATAAAATAATTCTCTAAACCACGATTGCCTCTTGATATAAATGGCTTGCCTATATAACCTGAGATTTTAATATTATCCCCTGTATAGTTTACTTCTATAAGGTTTGAGGTTATGTCTCTTCCAAAGAGCTGATATATGGCATCCTTTGCCTTACCATTTCCTGATGTATCAATCTTTGTTTGACCATTTGATATAAGTCTAAAAGATATGTCTGGATGAGAAAGGGCAAGCTTAAGCACTAAATCCTGGATATATGAGCCCTCTGTCATTGGGGTTTTAAGGAATTTCTTACGGGCTGGTGTGTTGTAGAAAAGATTTCGAACAATTATGGTTGTTCCATCTGGGACGCCAACCTCCACAAATTCTATTTCCATACCACCATGAATAGTATATTTTACTCCTGTTAAATCCTCAGGAGTTTTGGTAATCATCTCAGTTTGTGAAACTGCAGCAATTGTAGACAAAGCCTCTCCTCTAAAGCCTAAAGATACAATATTAGCCAAATCCTCAGCTTGCTCTATCTTGCTTGTGGCATGACGAAGATAAGCTGTTTTAACTTGGTCTTTAGGTATACCACAGCCGTTGTCAGTGACTCTGATAAAGCTAAGTCCTCCCTCCTTAATCTCTATAGTAATGGAAGTTGAACCTGCATCTATGGAATTTTCCAAAAGCTCCTTAACAACAGAAAAAGGACGTTCAATTACTTCTCCTGCTGCGATTTTATCAATTGTAGCCTTGTCCAAAAGTTTAATCATAGATATTATCCTTTCAATCTATCCTGCAATTCCTGTAAGTAAAGCATAGCCTTAAGTGGTGTCATATTGTTTAAATCCATAGTTTTAAGCTCGTTTGCAATAGTCATCTCCACTGGGGAAGAAAAAAGTGACATTTGGTCATAAGATGAAGACGTGTCTTTCTTTGTCTCTCCAATAGATATAGATTTTGCTTTGGTTGCAATGTCTGAATCTACAAGCTGATTACAGATTTCTCTAGCTCTAATAAGAACATTTTCAGGTACTCCGGCAAGTCGTGCAACCTGAATACCATAGCTTCTGTCTGCACCGCCTTTTATAATCTTACGGAGGAAAACTATATTGTCTCCGTCTTCTTTTATAGCAATACAATAGTTATTAACAGCGGAAAGCTTTCCTTCCAGCTCTGTTAACTCGTGATAATGGGTAGCAAATAAGGTCTTGGCACCTATTATATCCTTATCTGCAATATACTCTACCACTGCCCAGGCAATGCTTAGACCATCGAATGTAGAAGTTCCACGACCAATCTCGTCTAATATAATCAAACTATTCTTTGTAGCGTTGCGAAGAATATTGGCAACCTCATTCATTTCAATCATAAAGGTAGATTGTCCTGAGGCAAGGTCATCTGAGGCTCCAACTCTTGTAAATATACGGTCGCAAAGTCCTATATTGGCATAGGAAGCTGGTACAAAGGAGCCAATCTGAGCCATAAGAACGATAAGGGCTGTTTGTCTCATATAAGTGGATTTACCTGCCATATTGGGCCCTGTAATAATGGAAATTCGGCTTTCTACATTGTTTAAATATGTATCATTTGATACAAAACTATCATTTCCAAGCACCTTTTCCACAACTGGATGTCTGCCATCCTTGATGTCGATAACACCCTCTTCGTTAATGAGTGGTCTCACAAAATTATTCTTTTCTGCCACATGGGAAAGGGATGCCAATGCATCTATTTCCGCTATATAATGAGCAGTTTTTTGAACTCTTGTTAAAGCCTCTCCTATAGTGTCACGAAGGGCAACATAAGTCTCATATTCTAAAGCATAAAGCTTATCCTCTGCACCCAGTATTGTGCCGGAAAGTTCGTTTAATTCACTGGTTGTATATCTTTCTGCGTTTGCAAGAGTCTGTTTTCTGATAAAATAATCAGGAACCATATTTTTGAAGGAGTTGGTCACCTCAAAATAGTAATCAAATACCTTGTTATATTTAATTTTTAGGTTTTTGATGCCGGTAGCCTCTCGTTCTTTTGCCTCCAGAGCCGCAATCCAATTCTTGCACTCGCTCTTTGCAAGCTTTAGGTCATCAATTTCCTTTAAATATCCCTCTTTGAAGATTCCACCTTCTTTTATAGCTATAGGAGGTTCCTCGTCAATAGAAGCCTCAAGAAGCTCATATAAATCTTCTAATACATCGAAATCCTCATATATTGATTTAAATCTATCAGCCTCAAGCTCTGTGAGTAAATTCTTTATATCAGGTAAATATTTGATAGAATTCTTAAAAGCAAGCAAATCTCTTGGATTAGCTGTTTTAAGAGAAATTCTAGTCATAAGACGCTCTAAATCATATATAGAGTTTAAATACTCTCTAAGCTCTTCTCTTGTGATTATTGAGTTGTTTAAAGCCTCAATAGAGTTTAGCCTTTCTTCTATCTGTAGCTTATTCATAAGGGGCTGTTCTACGTATTCACGTAGTTTTCTTGCTCCCATAGCAGTCTTTGTTTTATCCAAAACCCAAAGCAAAGAGCCCTTCTTTTGCTTATCTCTTAAGGTTTCTGTAAGCTCAAGATTTCTTCTTGTGGAAGAATCAATAATCATATATTCATCCACTGAGTACATCTCAATATGGTTGATATGATTTAGGCTATTCATCTGAGTATCAAAGAGATATTGAAGCATAGCACCAGAAGAAACCAGTGCCTCTGGGAAGTCTTTAAAGCCTAATCCCTCTACGCTGGTGACCTTGAAATGTCTTTTTAAGGTCTGCTCACAGGTGTCATAGTCATAGTAATGGCTAGGAGCTTCTGTGGTTGTTATTTTAAGCTTATCAACTACATAAGATATATCTATACCAGAGTTTAAAAAAGTATCCTGATATATAATCTCTGATGGTTGATACTTGTTGATCTCGTCAATTACCTTATCCGATGAAGTAACGTGACTTGTCTTAAATACACCAGTTGATATGTCACAGGCAGAAATGCCATATGTAAAGTTGTAGTATGAGATACTCATAAGATAGTTGTTTTTACTATCATCTAATATTTCTGAAGACATATTAGTGCCCGGAGTTACTATACGGACAACCTCGCGCTTTACAAGTCCCTTGGCAAGCTTTGGGTCTTCTACCTGCTCTCCTATGGCTACCTTGTAGCCCTTTTCAATAAGACGGTTAATGTATATATCTGCAGCATGAAAAGGTACACCACACATAGGTGCACGCTCTTCTAACCCACATTCCTTACCAGTAAGAGTTATTTCTAATTCTTTGGACGCAACTATAGCATCCTCAAAGAACATTTCATAGAAATCTCCCAAGCGGTAAAATAATATACAGTCTTTATATTGTTCTTTTGTTGCAACATATTGCTCCATCATAGGAGAAAGCTTTGCCACGTTATCACCTCGTAATTATACTAACTGAGCTGCCCACTCAAGTGCAGCGTCAATATTTTCTTTAAAGTTCTGTTCACCAACTTTTTCTACAAAGCCGGCTTTTTCCATCATATGCTTTGGCTGTTCATTTACATGAGAAAGAACAAGTGTTACATTCTTTCCTTCACAGATGTTATATACCTTCTCTAAGGCGTTTAACGCTGTGATATCCATAGCTGGAACGCTTCTCATACGAAGAATAAGCACCTTGGTATCATCTGTTACAGATATGCTTAAGAAGTTATCTGCTACACCAAAGAACATAGGTCCATCAATTTCATATACAAGAGTATGCTCTGGTACTTCCTTAAGACCTATGTGCATAGGGTCATTTTCATGGCTATCATCATAACCATTAATATATGTCCAGCTTCTTACACTTGATACATCAGACATTCTCTTAATAAATAGGAGTGCTGCAAGTACAATACCTACTTCTATTGCTACAACTAAATCAAATATAACTGTCAAGATAAATGTAACAAAAAGAATAGTTACATCGCTCTTTGGAGCATGTTTACAAAGGTCTACAAACTCTCTCCACTCAGACATATTGTAGGCCACAACTATAAGGATAGCTGCAAGAGTTGTCATTGGAATCATTGCCGCAAGAGGCATAGCAAGCTTTAATATAATTAAAAGTGTTATAGCATGAACCATACCTGCGATTGGAGTACGTCCTCCATTTTTAACATTTGCAGCAGTTCTAGCAATAGCTCCTGTTGCAGGAATACCACCAAATAAACCTGAAGCAATATTACCAACGCCCTGTCCTATAAGCTCCATGTTAGATCTGTGACGACTGTTAATCATACCATCAGATACAACACAGGAAAGAAGGGACTCAATGCCTGCCAAGATTGCAATGGTAAATGCACTAGGGAGGAGCTCTCTTATCATATCAAAATTAAAATCTGGTATTGATGGTGCCGGTATATTTGAGGAAAGTTCGCCATATACACTACCAATAGTTGCTGTTTCAAGTGGGGTAAACTTAACAATTAAAGTAGCTACAATAATTGCCACAAGAGAACCAGGTACTATTTTTGAGATAAAAGGCATAATTATAAGTATGGCAAGAGATATAACTCCTACAATTACAGTATCTCTATCGATAGTGGTTATATGTTTTGCGTAAGCTTCTACTTTCTCTATAAATTCAGAAGGCACTGATCCCATATCAAGACCGAGAAAATCCTTAATCTGTCCGGCAAATATACCAAGAGCCACACCTGCTGTGAATCCTGTTGTTATTGTATATGGTATGTATTTTATAAGACTACCAAATTTAAGTAGACCCATAAGTATAAGTATAATACCTGCCATAAGAGTGGCTACAGTAAGTCCAGCCATACCATACTGGGTTACGATACCGTAGATAATAACTACGAAGGCTGCAGTTGGTCCACCAATCTGTACACGGCTACCGCCTAAGAAGGATATGAAAAATCCTGCAAATATAGCTGTGTAAAGACCTTGCTCAGGGCTGACACCTGATGCAATAGCAAGGGCTATGGAAAGTGGTAATGCAATAATTGCAACTATAAGACCTGCAATAATATCCTTTGCGAATTGTTTGCTGTTGTAAGTTTTCATAACTGAAAAAAGCTTTGGTTTTAACTTGTTCATAATTTAAATCCTTTCGCCTATATAATAGAATCCCCTACATTCTATAAGTTTTACCTTTATTATATCCCCAATTAAGCTTGAATCACCCTCAAAATGGACTGTAATATTCTCTTCGGTCCTACCTGTCAAGAGATTGGAATCCTGATGGTTAATCTCTTCTACAAGAATATCTTTAGTCTGTCCAGAATATCTGTTTATTCTTTCGTTGGATATCGTGTTTACTAAAGTGAGTAACCTGTTAAATCTATCCTTTACAACATCCTCTGGAACTTGATTTACTTCACTTGCTGCTGGTGTTCCTGTTCTTTTTGAATAGATAAATGTAAATGCCTGATCGTATTTTACCTTGGATACAATGTCTAAGGTATCAAGGAAATCTTCTTCTGTTTCCCCTGGAAAACCAACAATAATATCCGTTGTAAGAGAAATATCAGGCATAGCTTGTCTAATCTTATCAACAAGAGAAAGATATCCTTCTTTTGTGTATCTTCTGTTCATCTTGGCAAGAATATCTGTGGAACCAGATTGAACCGGTAAATGCAAGTGTTTACATATCTTTGGTTCGGATGCCATAACTTTTATGAGTTCATCAGATAAGTCCTTTGGATGACTAGTCATAAATCTAATTCGCTCTATACCATCAATTTCACAGACCTTTTTTAATAAGGCTGGAAAAGTAATAGAATCTCCTTCTGGCATAGGAACAATCTTTCCATCTGAGTAATCATATATCTTTCCGTAGGAATTAACATTTTGACCAAGAAGCATAACTTCTTTTACCCCTCGGCGGGCTAGTTCTCTTATCTCTGTCAAAATATCTTCCGGTTTTCTGCTCTTTTCTCTTCCTCTTACGTAAGGCACGATACAATAACTACAGAAGTTATTGCAACCGTACATAATATTAACGCCAGACTTAAAACTATATTTTCTTTTTTGTGGTAACGCCTCTACTGTCTGTGTGCTCTTTTCTAGTATCTCAATTACACGTTTTTCACCAGTTAAATTATTGTATATAAGTTCTGCCAATTTATAAATATTATGAGTACCAAAAACAATGTTCACAAAAGGATATTTTGTTCTTATTGTCTCTACCACATGGGTCTCCTGCATCATACAACCACAAAGAGCAATAATCATATTAGGATTTTTTGTTTTCTTATAATTCTTAAGAAGTCCTAAATGTCCATATAATTTTTGATTGGCATTTTCCCTAACCGTACATGTATTGTATATTACGAAGTCTGCGCTTTCGTCATCAACCTCTTCATAACCTATAGCTTCAAGTATGCCCTTTAGCTTTTCTGAATCATGGGCATTCATCTGACAACCAAAGGTGGTTACGCAGTAAGTAAGTGGACGATTAAGTTCAACTTGTTTTTCATAAATTAGTTCCTTGCAGCGATTCATAAAGTAATACTGTCTATCTGGCTCTAATTCAGGAATATCAATATTATACATATGAGTATCCTTTCTAAAAATAATCAAACTTCAACTGATATATTATAAGCCTAACCACCCTTTTTTTCAACATAAAACCAAATTAAATTTGATAATAAATAAATAGTTTTATATGGTTAAAAAAGAATAAGGGACTGTATGCACAGCCCCTTTTGGAATGGAATGAAAAAGTATTTATAAAGGTGAAGCATAATATGGTATAACCAATGTAGCTCCATTATAAATCTTATCGCTAGTGAGATTGTTAATGCTTTTAACCTCATCTATATACTCTTCTATGGAAGAATACTCTTCGGAAATATACTCTTCTGCAATAGTCCAAAGTGTATCATCTTCCTCAACCTCGATGCACATAAAGTACTTTTCGTTATATGTAGAAGCATCAACCCTATCGGAACCATCTCCTGCCCCAATAACAATAGTACCAAATATAAGTAAAAAAGCTACAACTCCAAGAATAATCTTATAATGTCTATGAATAAATAATAATGAATTTTGTAATCTCATATATAAACCTCCTTATGAACAAATGTTCGTTTGCTGTATTTGTAGTATATCGTACATTTGTTCGTTTGTCAACCATAAAACGAACAAATATTCGAAAATATTTTATTTAAGATAGGCCTGTTCTTAACTTGGTTTAATAATACAATACTATATGTACCATAAAACGTACTTATATAGATGAAAATATATGTATATATTCTTTTTCAATTATGATAAAATACATTTGAATTATTATATTTAGGAGAAAATTTATGCAATTACAGAAATTACTTAGTCATACAAGACGAGCTATAGATACATATGGAATGATTGATGAGGGGGATAAAATTGCTGTTGGAATATCCGGAGGCAAGGATAGTTTAACTCTTCTTTATGCCCTCGCACATTTAAGACGCTTTTATCCAAAGAAATTCGAGATAATTGCCATTACTATTGATTTGGGAATTCCGGGTTTTGATACTGAAGCAATTGCCAAACTATGTGAGGAACTTGATGTTCCTTATCATGTGGAAAAAACCGAGATATACGATATTATATTTAATCACAGAAAAGAATCTAATCCATGTAGCTTATGTGCAAAAATGCGTAAGGGTGCCTTAAACGAAAAAATTAAGGAGTTTGGATGCAATAAGTTTGCCTATGCTCATCACAAGGATGATATTATAGAGACCTTTTTTATGTCTCTTATATTTGAGGGAAGAATTCACACCTTCTCTCCTGTAACCTATCTTGACCGAAGTGACCTTACTATGATTAGACCACTTATGTATTGTGCTGAAGGTGAGGTTGCAGCCTTCGAAAGACGCATGAATCTTCCTGTGGTCAAGGCAAAATGTCCTGCTGATGGATACACAAAACGCGAATATGCAAAACAACATATCCGCGCTTTAGAAGTAGAAAATCCTGGATGCAAGGAAAAGATATTTGCGGCTATTGAAAGAGCAAATCTTCCAGGTTGGCCAATACCTACACCTCACAATAGATAATTATTCATTTGATAAAGATTCGATTTCTTTTAGCCAAAGTGTTGAGGCAGCGTCGCTTGGCATCTTTAGGTCTCCTCTTGGAGAAAGAGCTACAGAGCCAACCTTAACACCATCTGGCATGCAACTTCTCTTAAATTGCTGAGTAAAGTAACGTTTATAAAATACATTCATCCATTTGAGGATATCTTCCTTCTGATAGGTATCCTCAAATGCTTTTTTAGCCATAAAATATATCTTAGATGGAGAATAACCGAATCTAAACATATAGTAAAGAAAGAAGTCATGTAACTCGTATGGTCCAACTTTTTCCTCGGTCTTTTGGGCAATGTTTCCATTTTCGTCTGGTGGGAGAAGCTCTGGACTTATTGGCGTATCTATAATATCTTTTAAAACCTCTGAACTTTCTGGGAAAATATTATGTTCAACCACACTGTCAATCATCCATTTTACTAAAGTCTTAGGTATACTTCCATTTACACCATACATACTCATCTGGTCTGCGTTGTAAGTACACCAGCCAAGAGCTAATTCGCTCAAATCTCCTGTTCCAACAACTAAACCACCTATTTTATTGGCATAATCCATAAGGACTTGTGTTCTCTCTCTTGCCTGAACATTTTCAAAGGTAATATCCTTTACATCAAAATCATGCTCTATGTCTTTATAATGCTGTAAACATGCGTCTTTAATAGGGATATTTTTTATTGTAATTCCAAGAGTATTCATAAGCTCGAGGGAATTATTATAAGTTCTATCAGATGTTCCAAAGGCAGGCATAGTAATACCAACCAAATCAGTAAGCGGTTTGCCCATCTTAAGGAGTGTTTTAGCACATACAAGAAGAGCTAATGTAGAATCCATTCCACCAGATACTCCTACAACAAGCTTTCCACCAACTACGTTAAGCCTTTTTTCAAGACCTGCAACCTGTATGTCAAAAATATCTTTACATCTTGCTAATCTTTCCTCTTTTGTAGAAGGAATGAATGGATGTTTTGGTATATTGTAGTAAGCTGCATCTGAGCTGAAATCATTTTCAGCATCTATATACACTTCTTTTACATCAATGTTATGCCCGAACATTCTATAGGTATCCTTAAAACTTTTGTTTTTAAGTCTATCAGCTCTTATTTTACCTAAATCAATATCGGTAATAATAACATAATCATTATCACAAAGTTTATCATTTTCAGCAAGTATGCGTCCGTTTTCGCAACAAATACTATGACCAGAGAATACTAAATCTGTTGTTGATTCCCCATTTCCTGATGAAACAAAGAGATAATCACATATAAGTGATGAAGATTTTTGTCTAACCATATCTCTTCTTTGGGCTCTCTTTCCAATACTCTCGTTACTAGCTGAAAGATTAACTATAAGCTCGGCACCACCCATTGCAAGCCAAGTAGATGGTGTGACTGGAGCCCATAAATCCTCACATAGCTCCACTCCGAAAGTATATGCGTCATTAATGTTATAAATTATGTTATTACCCACAGGAATCATATATTCCTCCTGTGAATTTGAAATAATATCATTGATAGAAATATAATCACTATCTATATCATTGCTACTAGAGAACCAACGTTTTTCAGAAAACTCGTTATGGTTTGGAATTATTGTTTTTAGACTAATTCCAACAATAGTTCCCTTATAAAAAACAATTCCAGCGTTATAGAGCTGATAATCAATTTTTATTGGTGCTCCTATAATAATAACCATATCAACTATAGATGATACAGCCACAAGGTCTCCGATGGCCTGTCTACACTGATTAAGCAAAGTATCTTGGAAAAATAAATCCCCACAGGTATATCCAGTAAGACATAGCTCTGGAAAGGCAATAAGTCTAGCGTTGGCTTTTCCAGCCTCGTCAATTTTTTCAATTATTTTGTTTTTATTGTAGGTAACATCGGCTACCTTCAAATCTGGCACTGCAGTTGCAACTCTATAAAAATCGTACATAAACATCCTACCTTTCTTCTAAATCCTTTTGTAAACCTCTAAGGTAATGAACCATAGCTCCAGACTCTGGTTTAATAAAGTATTCTGGATCTAATTCGTCATATTTGAAATTCTTTGCATGTCCATCCTTTATTCTGTCCAAATATTTCTTTAATTCTTTAAAACGCATGTAATAGAATTCGTTTTTACCGGTAAACATTATAATCAAAAAGCTTATACCCTGCTGCTTTTCGAATTCTTCCATGAAGTTAACTTGATGTTCGTGAATGTTTCTTAAGGAAAATGTATCAACAGCACACTCCTTTGCATCAAAACATATAGGTACTCCCTGAACAACACCTATGTAATCAACTGTTGAATCCTTTTCAAAATATGCAAGGGATATGTTACCGTTTTCCTTGTCTATTTTAACAGGGGTTATAGGTGTAGGGATTTTTTGTACTAATCCTAATCCTTTTTGTCTATATAGTTCATTCGTATGGTTAATTAGATCTTCCAAAGTGGATCCTCTTAAACCTCTTGAGTTCCATGTAGCCATAGTTTTCCTCTATTTTATAGAATTTATGTTAATTTTTTCTCCTTTGCATATATCTTTAAATATATCAGGCAAAGAATCTGTTATTGTCAAATTGTCAAAGCTAATTGAACCTGCATGTAACAAGTGGTGTTTTAGCTTGTATTTATCTCTAAAATATCGATTAGTACTTATAGAACCATATTTGGTGTCTCCAATAATCGGATAACCAAGATGTTTTAAATGAGCTCTAATCTGATGGGATTTTCCTGTAATAAGCTTGACCTTAAGGAATGAATAACCATCACCAGATGATAATGGTTCAAATACTGTTTCAATATAGTTATAGTTTTTCTTTGCGGATAAATCCAGATTATTATAATCTAAAGTTGATATAATATCTGAAACATTGGCCTCGGAATCCTTAATAATATAAGCTTTACAGTGTTTTTTTTCTGTAAAGATTCCATTTACTATAGTAAAATAATATTTGTCACAACTATGTTCCTTTAATATTTTAGACAGATATTGACTTCCATGTAAAGAAAGTCCTGCAAGTATTATACCCGAAGTATTTCTATCTAATCTATTGCATATAGATGGTTTAAAATGAATGCTGCCTCTTACGTCAATTAGATTATTGGCTATACAATAGTCAATTATAACCTCATTAATTGATATATCATCCTTATTTGCCTTTTGGGACAATAATCCTGCTGGTTTGTGTACAGCAATAATATCCTTATCTTGATATAAAACAATTAAATCGTTGCAGTTAGATGATTGATTTTTTTCAATTTTAGTATTTTTTGTAAGGTTTTGTGTATTTCTAAACTTTTCAATTGTTTCATCAGAAAGAAATAGTTTAACACAGTCACCCTTTTCTAAAATCTCATCTCCTACGGCTTTCTTATTGTTTAGAGTTATATTTTTCTTTCTAAGCATTTTATATATAAATGAAGAAGGAGCTTTATCCAGGTACTTCATGAGATATTTGTTGAGTCTTTGATTTGCCTCGCTAGAGGTTATATTTAACTCAGTCATACTTATACTCCTTTTTCAAAAATAAGCTCTTTAATATACACATCAATAAGTTTGTTGTTACGATTTGCCTCACTAACAGAGTTGATTTTTTTAACGTATTCATCAAGTTTATCGGTTACAAATACTTTATATTCGTATTTGGTGTCAGAAAATGTATTCTTAATCCATGTTTCATATTCTTTTTTCTTTGATGAAAAATTCTTATCATATACAAATGCATATACTTTTCCATTTTTTATCAGCATGGCAGGATAAAATTTTGCACCTTCATATTGAGTTATAGATATATCGAAGGATAAATCCTTAAAACAATCCTTTGAATTAGCTTTAATATACTCATAATCTTCCATAGTCAAAGGCTTGAATTTTAAACATAGAATATAAGCAATTATAAATTTTGCAAGTGGTAATGCCATAAGTATAGCAAATACAATTGCTACTCTTTTTGTATCACCAAACATAATAATCACAGTAGCGACTATAAACGCAATTAATAATAAAAATACAATAGATGCTATTAGTTTACTGTTTCGATATTTTTTTAGGTATCCGTATTCACCTTTTTTGTATGATTTCATATATTTATCCTTCGTTATTTAATAAATTTTACAATAAAGTTATGTGGTAAAATCTTAGCAACGAATCTAAATAAGTTCATAGCAGCACCATATATGGATATGTGTCTACCTCTATAGGCGTCATTTAATGCAAGTTCAACCACTTTGTGAGACTTAGCTCGAACCATTTTCTTATATAACTTAACATTGTGGTATATCTCTGCCTTGTCAAAAAACTCTGTATCCACTGGTCCAGGGCATACGGCAGTTACCCTTATTCCTGTTTTGGACAACTCTTTGTTTAAAGCCGTAGATAGACTTAAAACATAAGATTTTGTCGCAGCATAAACTGCAAATGAGGGCTGTGGACAAAAGGCCGCAGAGGATGCCAGGTTAATTATATTGGAATTCTTTTTATTCATATAAGGTAAGCACAAGTTAATCATCTTGGTAAGTGCAACACAGTTAAGCTCACACATACCGATATTATCTTCTGCAAGTTCGGTGAATTGTCCTATGATGCCATATCCTGCACCATTAACTAAAATCCTGACACAAGGATTGGTTTCTTTTAATTTTTTTTCGAAGGAATTCATATCAGCAGAATTAGTAATATCCATAGAAATAGGTCTAATCTTTACATTTGTAATGGATTTTTTTAATTCTTCTAAACGTTCGCTTCGCCTTGCTATTATCCAAATTTCATCTAATGTGGCGAATCTCTTTGATATTTGAAGAACAAAGTCTCTTCCCATACCTGACGATGCACCGGTAACTATAGCAATATTCATTACATCAGTCTCCATCCTGGTAAATATTTGTTTTTAAGTATACCATTGTTCATTTTTCCCCATCCAAGCGGGAAAGAATCAACACAAACAAGAGCCCATCCGTTTTTTTCGTCAGCTTCAATGGTTTCACCCTTTAAATACTTGATAACTCTATCGTCATCTGCACTAAGATTAACAATATTTGAAAAATCCGAACTAGTTAAATTCATAGCAAGTGACTGACTAGGCTCAAAACGATTTTTCTTGATTTCTCCTAAGTATAATCCGCATCTTAGAATTCTAAGACCTCTCACACTTGGGAATGTATCTGGAATATAGTATAGCTTATCTGTGGATATCTCCAGTCTTCCAGTATCAAACTTTTTATTAAGGCTACTCAAGAATTCCTCGGCCTCTTTTGGAAGTTTGCTTTTTTTAATTGGATAATCACCAATGTTTGATGAGTTGGTTGAATGTCCATCTTTTTTTACTAGACAAACAAAGTGTCCCTCGCCATCAACCTTATGAGGCCAAATTCTAGCTGAGTTAACAAGGTTAGGATTTTGGGTATCAGACCATTCTACATGTCCTGTATCGAATTCTTCATACATATCAAACTTATCGATTGAAAGTCTATCATCTAATGATAATAGATATTCTATGGATTTTTCATTTTCAAGTGGCGAAAATGTACAGGTGGAATATAGTAATTTTCCCCCTGGCTTAAGCATTTTTACAACATCATCAAGAATTTGTCTTTGCAAATCTGAAAAACTCTGATTTTTTGTTTCGTCCCAGGCATTAACCATAGAAATGGATTTTCTAAACATACCCTCGCCAGAACAAGGTGCATCAATTAAAATTTTATCAAAATATTCAAAAAATCGTTCAGAAAGCTTATATGGAGCTTCACTTATTATAAGTGCATTTTCCACACCAAAAACCTCTAAATTCTTAAGTAATGCCTTGGCTCTTGAGGCACTTATGTCATTTGACACCAAAAGACCAGTTCCATCTAGTTTAGCAGCAAGCTCTGTAGATTTACCACCAGGAGCAGCACAAATATCTAGAACTCTATCACCCTTCTCGACAGGAAGTATATTTGCCGGTGTCATAGCACTTGGCTCTTGTATATAGTATAAGCCGGCATAATAATACGGATGTTTAGAAGGCTTATCTTTCTTTTCATCAAAATAAAACCCATTTTCACACCATGGAACAGGTTTTAAGTCAAATGGGTTTATTTTTAGAAAGTCTTCTACGCTTATTTTTTTTGTATTAATTCTAATACCATGAAACATAGGCTTATCCAAGCAAGCTTCATATGATGGATATTCATCACCTAGGAGCTCTTTCATGTTTTGCTCAAAAATCTCAGGTAAAATCATATGCCTTTAAATGTTAAAGTCTTTTTCCACATAGGCTCTAACAAATATTCCATCCTCTCTGTAATCTTCTTCCAATATAGTACCGTACTTTCTAATTTTATTGAGAAGCCCAGCATCAGTATATGGAATAGTTTTTTCGATATAATTACGGAAATTGTTGATTGTTTCCTCAAGGGAAGTAGATAAATCATCAAATCCAATAGCCTTTTTAGCGGCGATATGAATTATTTTATCTGCTTTAAAATCTTTTATAATAGGTATAGAGTCAACCTTATCAATCTTATTAAAGGCAGTTATAATTGGTTTATCAACAACGCCTAGGCTACTTAAGGTATCATATACTGTAAGAATATGATTATCTGCCTGTGGATTGGATATATCAACTACATGCAGTATAATATCAGCATATTTTGCTTCTTCTAAGGTGGAACGAAATGCATTAATAAGGTGGTGAGGAAGTTTTCTGATAAATCCTACCGTATCAGTTACAATAACCTCTTGACCATTGCTTAATTTGTAATTTCTAGATGTTGGATCGAGAGTTGCGAATAGCTTGTCTTCCTCTAACACACCTGCATCAGTGAGTTTATTCAAAAGGGTTGATTTGCCGGCATTTGTGTAGCCAACTATAGAAACAATAGGTAAATTACCTATCATTCTCTGTTTACGCATAACCTCTCGGTGTTGTTTTACATCCTCTAATTCCTTCTGGAGCTGAGATATACGGTCTCTTATAATACGTCTATCAATTTCCAGTTTCTTTTCACCTGGACCTCTCGTACCTATACCGCCTCCAAGTCTTGAAAGAGAACTACGCATACCGATAAGTCTCGAAGAACGATACTTAAGCTGAGCTAATTCGACTTGAATTTTACCTTCTCTAGTGGTTGCTCTACTAGCAAAAATATCAAGTATAACCATAGTTCTATCCATAATCTTTGTATCAACAATATCTTCGAGATTTTTAAGCTGCATCGGACTAAGTTCATCATCACAGACAACACCAGTCGCTCCAGTTTCTAAGACTAAATCTCTTAATTCTTCTGTTTTTCCTGAACCAATATAGGTTGCTTTATCAATACTGTCCTTTTTTTGAACAAGTCTTCCCACAACAACAGCTCCGGCAGTTTTAACAAGTTCTTCCAACTCGTCAAGATTTACATCTACATCCTCACCATTGTCAAGGTCAACACAAAAAAGAACAACTTTTTCAACTAATTCATTATTGTCATACATAATATCAAGTCCTTAAATTAACATAATATATTTATGGTTACTCTACTGGTTCGACATAATCTTCATAATCATCAAACTTATCACTAAGAGGAGTCTCATTCACATTAAGTCTAGTATATAAGTACTCGTTTATAGCTTTTCCACTCTCGTCATCGGGATAATTAGATACATATGTTTCTGACAAATCATATGCCACTGCATAATTTGTCAATTTTGAATTACAAACTATCTCAAGATATTGTAATTCCTTCAAGTATTCCTTATCCTCAAGAGATATCCCCTGCATAGTATATCCCAGAGCTTGAGCATAATCTTCGTTATCAATATAATACTGAGAGTATTTTAATGCTAAATATGAATTCAGTCCAATTGAAGAATTATATATATCATAATATTTCTTCATATTTGCAGTATCACCTAAATTTTCATAACACATAGCCACATATAAACTCAACTCAGTATATCCATTATTTACAGCAGCTTTTAAACCATCTAAAGGAGCTACATAATCACCTTCCGAAAAAAGAATAAGGTAATCCATGATAGAAATAACATAATTAATCTCGGCTTCGTTATAGTATTTGTCAGAATAAGAATTCATTATACGGACATATACTTTTTTTGCAGAACTAAAATCCTCTATCTTTAGGTATGAATCAGCAAGATAAAATTCAATATCTACATCAACCTTTTCTGAAAACCATTGGTTTTTATCTAGGGCTTTGTTGAAATATGTTATAGCTTCTTCATACTCTCCGGCTTTATAGTGAGCTATACCTTCGTCTCTGTATTTATTTTTCTTTGTAAAAGTATGTGCAAGGCCCCAAATTATAATAAAAGCAATTAATACTGTAAAACATATATTTACAATCATACATGCTTTTCTATATGCCTTAGACTTCCTTTTTCTTTTTTTAGGTGGGTTTTCTCTAACCATAACCTACTCCTAGTTACCGTTTAATAATTGGTGGAATTCCTCTAAAGTGAGGTCGTTTTCGTGCATAAACAATGCTGCATCTTTGCCAACGTATCTAAAATGCCATGGCTCATAAGAAATTCCTGTGATGGATTCTTTTCCCTTTGGATATCTCAAAATAAATCCATACTTATAACAGTTGTCAGTAAGCCATACAACTGTATCTTGTGTTGCAACTGTATCATCTAAATTATATGTTCCTTCGCTTACAATATCAAAACAAAGTCCTGTTTCATGTTCGCTGGTTCCTGGTTTTTGAATAGTTTTATAAGCCTCTGCATATGCTTCATCTTCGCTCATACCCTGACTCATAAGTTCAGCAGCTCTAGCATTAACAACGGAAGTTTGTTCATCCCTACTACGATACGCCGAAATAATTGTATAGTGCAAATCAATATTATTAAGGTCAGTGAGCATAGCCAACATATCATTGTAGATTCTCTCGTCAACATCTAAACCACAGTTAAGTGTATGATGTGTAAATGTATAACCCATATTAAGTGGATTTTGCTCGTTGACAAGAATTAATAAGTTCTTGTCTTTTGTATATATTGCTTGCGCCTCTGCTTTTAAATCCGGACCTTCCTCTGAGGTTGGAATCTGAGTGCTAATCTCAGTTGTAGGAGGAGCTTTTTTCTCGTCTTTTTTAAATAAGGATGAGATACCTGACACTAAAAGGGAAATAATAAGTATAACACCAATTAAACCAAGAATTGTGTATATTAACACACTGTAATCCTTAGCCTTAGTGTGTCTAACAAGAAAACGAATATACTTTTTAATAAAACGTTTAACCTTCTTATATGTTTTTTTTGCTTTTTTCTTTACCTGTTCAAATGTCATGTGTACCCTCCTTTGTAATTAAAATAAAACACATAAAAGTCGATTATATAACAGATGTTGAAATATAATCGACTTTATGTATAAGCCTGTCTTATATAGTAAATATATTCATGCTTTCCTCTAAATCAGTTGCAATCTGCTTGAGGGAGCCTGACTTGTCTGAAATATCTTCAACAATAGCTGAAACCTCAGTAACAGATGCTGATGTTTCCTGAGAACCAGCTGCATTCTCCTCTGCGATAGCTGTAAGGTTCTGAACAACATCTACAACACTAACTCTTGCTTCATCGAGCTGGTTAGTCTTTTCTGATATACGATTAATTCCTTCTATAGACTGGTTAACACCCTCTGTAATCTGGTTAAATGCAACGTCAGTCTGCTCAACATGTTCACTCTGGGCACGAATGATTTCCTTAACGTCATACATTGTTTCAACAGCTTTTTCTGAATCAATAATAAGTTCCTGAATAATCTCTTCAATATGCTTAGCTGATTCATTTGATTGTTCAGCAAGTTTTTGAATCTCAGCAGCAACAACGGCAAATCCACGTCCCTGTTCTCCTGCTCTAGCCGCTTCAATTGATGCGTTAAGAGAAAGAAGGTTAGTCTCTTCTGCGATTGATGTAATGAGTTTGGTTGCCTCATTAATCTTAAGAGCTGACTCGTTAGTGGTGTTGGTCTGATTAGCAATAACATCGATGTATTCTTCTGCTTTCTGGTTGACTTTGCTAAGCTCGTTAAGAATATTACGTGCCTGATCTGTTGACTCTTTCATCTCAGAAGCATAATCAAGAAGTATCTGAACTTCTTCATGAGTTTCCTGAACCATGTTGCCCATAATAATAACATTCTCAGTTGCCTTCTGAGTATCTTCAGCCTGTGATGATGCACCCTGTGCAATATCATTTACAGCGTTTTCTACCTGTCCCATAGTAGTTGTTGTCTCAGAAGCATCTGTGCTAAGTGCATCTGATGCAGACATAACAAAGTCACTCTTTGCTTTAATTGTTGAAACAACGTCAATGAGTGAAAGTCTAAGTCCTTCCAAAGAACGAGCCATACGTCCTGTCTCATCTTTTCTGGCATTAATCTTAGCTTGCAGCTCATCTTCTGTGAAATTCATCTGACCAAGCTTAAGCGTAATCTTTGAAATATCATTGATAGGTTTAGTAATGAGTAATGAAAGTATAACACCAAAGATTATTGCAACAACTATAACTGCAATAAGAGCCATATATCCTGTTGATTTGATATCATCTAACGATGCTAAAATCTCATCTTTATCTGCAGTTACAACAAGAATGTAATCCTGTGAATCATTTACGTATACGCCGGCATACTTCATAGCGCCTTTGAATTCGTATTCGATGACTTCATTTTTTACATCCATACCTGCGGCAATTGCTGCAACAGTCTTTTTTACGGCTTCATTTTCTACTGGTTGTCCAATCTTTTCAGGTGATGGATGATATAGCATAGTTCCATCAGGTGAAACAACATATGCATAACTGCTTTCAATTCCCTCTAAGTGGGCACCTGATAAATCATGTTCAAGCACTCCAGGATCTAAAACAGCATCTACACCATCTACCTCTATCTGTAAATCAAGCGTAGTTCCATAAGATATAGCTAAATCCTCTATGTAATGAGAGTTTATAGCAGTCATTGTATCCTCAACATTAGGAGCATATGTCCAAATCATAATTCCACCTGCTACCAGTGCAACTATAAGAAGCGCTGCTATAATCTTAGTTTTAATTGAAAAAAGTACATTGTAATTGTCTGTCATAATAGGGACCCCCTTCTAAACGTCAAATATTTAAAAAGTATTATACCAAAAAAAACAGTTTCAAACAAGGTGTAAAACTATATTTAGTTGCTCTTTTTTAGATATTTTCAAAATTATAAATTGTAATTATCTCTAAGTGTATCAATTTCAAAGTTAATTCGTTCAAGTAATTCCTTTGATGACATAACATAACCATCCTGACCACGAACTATCTGTTGAATTAATCCGTCAGAGGTAGCCACAGTTATGTGATATTTTTCTTTGTTTTGGTGAGAAAATGACTCAATATAATGATCTGCAGTTTGACCTTCTTTTGTGTGAATTACCAACACGTCTTCAACAACAATTTCTTCTCCTTTGTTTTCTTTGACTTTATATCCGTCAAAAACAAGCATAACTTGTTCGTCAATTATTGCTGAATAGTTTGATAAAATTTGTACAAGCTTATCCTTTGCGGCATTTATATTGGTATTTGCAAGCTCTTTCAAATCATCCCAAGCAAAAATAACATTGTAGCCGTCGACAATAAGTAGCTTTTCTTTTGGTTTAATAATCTTACTTGTAGAGCTTTTATATACATAATCTGGAGCTTTTTTCTTTTTGAACTCTCTCTTTCCTACTCTTTGATTTGATTCATAGGTTTTTGATAATATGGCATCTATTTCGTCAAGACCAATTGAATAGTCAAATTTTTCTCTATGAATAGGCACATCAGCTATGAATGTAGTTTCGCTAGATTCATCTAGATAGCTTTCAAGATGCATATAATCCTTTACCTGATACCATGGAACAATTACACCTGCACCATGGGAACAAAAAACTGATGAGGATGGATTATCTAAATCTTCTTCTGGGTTATAATTCATAGCCGAAATTACTTCCTCAGGGTTATGACATTCCTCATAGCCGGAAAATGTACAGATAAGACTGCCTTTTCCATGAGTATATGCATTTAAGTTAATTTGATAATTTCTCATGGTGGACACAGGGGCCTTACCTTTAATTGTGGCCTTATCTTCTACAATATCCGGAGGATTCATAGTACCATTCATATTATCAATGTCTAACATAGCTCTTCCAACCATATCGGCAGGGATATTAAGTTCAAAATCATAATAGGGTTCCAAAAGCACATTTTCGCCATACATAAGACCGTTTCTTATGGCTCTATATGTAGCTTGTCTAAAGTCTCCGCCTTCAGTGTGTTTTGTATGTGCACGACCGTTAAGTATGCTTATGTGAACATCAGTAAGTTCCGAACCAGTCAAAACACCTAGATGACTTTTCTCTTTAATATGAGTAAGTATAAGTCTTTGCCAGTTCTTGCTTAAAATATCTTCACTGCATAAGGATGAAATAGTTATGCCAGATCCTCTTTCGCCTGGTTCCATAAGCAGGTGAACCTCGGCATAGTGTCTCAACGGTTCAAAATGACCAACGCCTATAGTTTTTGTTGCAATTGTCTCTTTATAGGTAATACTACCTGTTCCAAAAATAGGAGTAAAATTATATCTTTCCTTTATTATTTCCTGTAAAATTTCTATCTGAACTTCACCCATAAGTTTAAGATTTATATTTTCTGTATCCTCTTTCCACTCCACGGAAAGTTCAGGGAATTCCTCTTCCATTGATTTAATACTAGGATATATAAGTCTTTTATTTATATCTGGCGGAGTGCTAAGAGTGTAGGTTAGAATTGGTTCAATCAAAGGAATATTATGTCCTTTTTCCTTGCCAAATCCCATACCTGCTTTTATGGATGATAAACCCAAGGCTGTGCATATTTTTCCTGGTTCCACCTGACTTACAACCTCATATTTTTCACCGGAATATATACGAAGCTGATTAATCTTTTCTTTGTCATAGAGCTGTTCTTTTACCGATAGCTTTCCGCCCGTAACCTTTATATGAGTAAGACGATTCCCTTTTTCGTCTTTTGTTATCTTAAATACAATTCCACCAAGCTCTTCGGAATAATCTTCCTGTAGAGTATAGGTATTTATGTCTTCAAGAAGCTTATCTATTCCTTCAATTCTTAAGGCAGAACCAAAGTAAACCGGGAAAATAATTCTTTCTTTAATTAAAGTTTTGATACTATCATTTGAAACAATTCCTGTTTCTAAAAACTCATCAAAAATATTTGAAAATATGGATTCAGAAGCCAAAAGAGCTATCTCCTCATATTCCTCTTCAGAAAGGAATTGTTTGGAAAAATCAACAGGACCAATTCCAAGTTCATTTTTTATATCAGATAAAATATCTTCCTTTGAATGAGAAGATAAATCCATCTTATTTACAAAAAAAAATGTTGGTATATTATAAGTTTTTAAAAGTCGCCACAAAGTAAGGGTATGCCCTTTTATGGTTTCGGAACCGCTAATTACAAGTATGGCATAGTCTAGAACTTGCAAGGTTCTTTCCATCTCAGCAGAAAAATCCACATGCCCAGGGGTATCAATAAGGGATATGTAGGTCTCACCAACTGTGAAATTGGCTTGTTTGGAGAAGATAGTTATGCCTCTTTGTCGTTCGAGTTCATTATTATCCAAAAAGGAATCCTTGTTATCTACTCTTCCGTATTCTTTTATGCTGCCCACTTTATAAAGTATAGCTTCGGAAAGAGTTGTTTTTCCGGAATCTACATGGGCTACTATGCCTAATGTAATATTTTTCATGAGTTACCTTCTAAATAATTATAATATTTCCTCAATAAAAATTGTTCTTTCAACGCCTAAATCAACTATTTTATCCTCGCTGATTGGACGATTAACACGATTGTAGTATATCTTTACAATTGGTCTAGGACCTTTATTTTTTCTGATATTAGATACTATACCAACTTCTTTAGTGGAAAGTCTTACCATAACACCTAATGGATATATAGGAATATTATTAACAAAGGCATCAACTACCTTTGGGTCATAGTAAAATCCACTGGCGCCATATAACTCTTCCACTGCCATATAAGGTTGCATGTCCTCAATAATTATAGATTCTGCATAGTGAGAACACACATTTATAATACGTGCAAGTATTGGTATTTCCTCACCAGATATACTCTTTGGATATCCTGAACCATTCCATTTTTCGTGATGACTAAGAATTGCGTTAGCAACAACACGGGGAATGTTATTTTGTAAGGCAAAATAATATCCATAGGTTGGATGCTCTCTCCAAAGATTTTCCTGCTGTGGGGATAACTCCTCTATATCAAGAAGTGTAGGCATTTCACATATTCCAATATTGTGAAGTAATCCTCCAAGAATTGCTCCAAGAACATTTTCAGGTCCTAGTTTCATGGAACCTGCTACTAAGCCACTTAAAACCGCAGTATATATACTGTGGTCATATAATTTTCTTTTATTAATAATTCTAAGCTGTACCAAAAACGATAATACTTCATCGCTTGCAACTAATTTGTGAATTAAGGTTTCGAGTTGCTTTGCCACAGTAACAATATAGTCATTTTTGTTTGCTTCAGGACGCTTAGGTGATGTATTTCTTAGCACTCTAATAAAGTCTTCAACAACTAACTGAGCCATATTGTCATTTGGCGATACAAATAATGTATATGGGTCTGCTACCTCTACTTCAGTAAAACCTAAATCTTTTAACTTTTGAATATTTCTAATACTAAGTGCTGTGCCGGATGTGAGTAAACAATTGCTAGAATTAGGTGTGTAAACAGTTTGTTCCAATACCATTCCTGGTTTAAGTAATTCAACGCTAATTAAACTCATTTAATCCTCCTATTTATCAAAAACCTTACACAACATAGGATCCTCTTTTAAGTATTTCTTAGCAAGCTCTCTGTATTTTTCCTCGTGTAAATATACGTGTCTATGAGGTTTGATTGATGGGGCCATATCTATGGCTTGTTCATAGTCCTCTCTGTTTAAGTTAAGAGTACATACATAATCCCAAAAACCTGTATCCGTAAAGACTTTATTTATTCGCTCATATCTGTGATTGTGAACTAATGCCATAAGATATGTGGCAATACCAACTTGTACACCGTGTAATTCGGGTGTTTCAAGTAATTTATCAAGGGCGTGAGATATAAGATGTTCACTTCCGCTTGTTGGAGCACTACTTCCTGCAATTTCGTTGGCGATACCACTCATTGCAAGTGAATCAACCAATTCTCTTAAGAATAAATCATCATGTATATCATCAAAAGGAGTTCTAACAAAGGAATTAACAGCTTTTTTTGCAATCATAATTGCAAAATCATTTACTGTTGTGTAGCCCATCTTATCTTCATAGACCCAGTCATATATCGCAGTTATTTTTGATACTAAATCACCTATACCTGAATAAAGGAATTTGTCTGGTGCACTTTTTAAAACATCTGTATCAACTATAATTCCATAAGCAAGTTTAGCAGGTACAGAAGTTCTTCTGTTATTAACAATCAATGAAGCTGACGCACTTGAAAAGCCATCGCTAGATGATGATGTTGGCACACTGATAAAAGGTAATTTTCTAAGATAAGCAGCATATTTTGCCACATCAATTACCTTTCCGCCGCCTATGCCCACAATAGACTCCACCTTAGAATCTATGTTAAAGGCTAATTCTATAATATCTTCTATCTTGGTGGAATCAAGCTCGCAATACTCCATTACCTTAACTCCTGCATCATCAAAGGATGTAAGAACCTTGCTTCCAAAAAGGTCGATAAGGCCATTACCAAAATATACTACTGCATTGTCAATATTGTTGGATTTTAAATAAGAACCGATATTATCTAGTGTCCCACTACCGATTTTAAGAATTGTCGGAATTGAAATATGACTTTCTCCCATAAGTTTACCCCCATAACCATTTTTCATAAAACATAACAAGTATATTTTATCTTATATGTAAACGGGTTTCAAGCTATAAAAGAGAAAGTCATATTAAAAAATTAATCTTTATTTTTTGCAAAAACAGTAGAACATATACTAAATATAATCATAGTAAAAATGCATATTGCTATACTGAGAAAATCAATAGATATATTATATTTGATATCTTCCATTGAAAAAACAGTATATATTAACAAATTACCTGCGATAGTACCAAGTATACTGCCCAACAATACTGCAATTATACTTCCGATAAGGTTTTCTGTAAGAAGAACTTTATTTAATTGCTTTTTGCTCATACCAATATGACGCAAAATCATAAATTCATTTTTTCTGATTAAAATATCAGCCTTGTTAACATTTATTATATTTGTCAAATACATAAGTAAAACAAGGGCAATGAATGCTGTAACAATAATTCTATAGGATTTTATTGTGTTGAATATCAGCATTGTATCATAATGTTCATCATAATAAATATAATTCACATCATTGATGTATTTATCAAATTCTTCTGTGTTTATTATGTCTTTTAAATCGATTTTCACATAATACTCACTTCTCATGACATTAAAATCTTCCGAAAATCCAAAATCTACACCATCAAAATCACCACCTAATGCATATATAAGTTGTGGGTCACGTGAATCTTGTTCTTCATTTCCCACATATATACCATAGTTACCAATTATCTCTTTGAATTTATATTTTGAAATCACTCCTCTTATATAAAATGTATAAGAATTATCTACATATTCGTCTGTTTCATACACATAAGTAGTTGTGTGCAACTCGAAGGATTCTCCCAATTGATATTTTGTAAAATCATCGGTTACTATTATATTTATTACATTATCCTCTTTTGACGGCTTAGCAATAGTTGAATTAGATTTAATTTCATCAAAAGCAACTTGTTCTATGCCAAGATATGTTGTTACATCACTCGTAAAACCATAATCATCAATATATGATGTTTCGTTAATATGATATATGGATATTTTGTTTGTTAAATTTCTCTTGATAAGTTCTTCTTTTATTTCTTGCGATTCGTCATAACATTCAACTTCAAAATATCCGTCATATACATTTTTTGCAAGAACGTTTTTTTCTACATATTTCTCCATAGAGTAATATGCTGTGGAAAGTGTGATAAACAAAAATACACTAATCAATAAAGTGGTGATTGTAATAATGAATCGTCCTTTTCGTCGAACTATGCTCTTATACGCATATCCTACCTCAAAACCAAATATCTTTGTGAAAAGCTTTCCTTTTTTTGCCTTGATTTTTTCGTTCTTATATTCTCCTTTTCTGTTAAATGCTTCAACTGGATTTTGTTTATATAATTTTTCAATAGGAGCAACCATAGAATAACACGTTGTTACCAAGGAGTATATTATCGTTAAAACCAATGCTTTTATATAGAATCTCGCTCTAAAAGTAGCTTTATATCCAAGAGTTCTTCTTACAAAATCAAATCCAACAACGGATAAACCGTGACCAAGAATAATTCCAATAGAAATTCCGAGAATTGATATAATCATAGCTTCAATTAAGATAACTTTAATTATCTGTTTTCTATCCATTCCAATACAACGTAAAATTCCATAATCCACATTTCGCTGATGCACAGATATGTTGAAAGCATTTCTAACAATGAACATTGCACATATTGCACCTAATGTTGCTAGTATAAGTATAAGTGCCTCTAAACCCAAATAATCTATTGCATTTTCTCTGTTTTCATTTACATATGCATTTATTGCGTGAGGATTAAGCTTATATTCGTTTATTCCAAAAGTTTGAGCTAATTGGTTTGCTTGATTTTCTATATTCTCCTTGTTTGAAAAAGTAATATACAACTGTAAATACTCTATATCAGACTTCATATCGGGAGTAACTTTATTGAATATTCCACCTGACCATATATATAATGGTGGACCTTCGCTAAAGTTATCTATATATGTTTCCTCATGTATTCCAGTAACTTTAATATCTGTTTTATGATCTACTCTTTGATTTGTAAAATAATCAAAATCAGCAAAAACATATTCATATACATCGCCTACAGAAATTTTTCTTTCTCTGGCATAGTATATGCTTACCATTTGCTCTCCTTTTTCTTTTGGATAATCACCGTATTTAAGTTTGTATTTTATGGGCATTGCCTCGAAATCATTTATATATGTCATAGCATACGTAGAGTCAATACATATATAAAATCCATGTGATAAATCAATGTTTGTATCAACAATTGCAGGTTCGTTTTCATAATATGGGACAAGTGTTAGTATATCTTCTGCAGTTTCAACATCACACATATAAACTGCATCCCACCCCATGGAATCCAAATATTTTTGTTCCATAATAGAGTCATATCCACTATATCCAATGGAAAATATAAGATAGATGATGACTGTAGATAACATTATACCTATTGCCGTTGTTATGGAACGATGAATATTATGTTTTACATATCTAAAGGCTAGTCCAAATAAGTTTTTCATATTATTCACCTCCAATTACTGTGGATTACTCACATTTTTATTTTCGGTGTCACTTATTATTTTTCCATCCTCAAGATGAATAATTCTATCTGCCATAGCTGCGATATCCGGTTCATGTGTAACTAAAATCAGGGTCTGTCCACCTTTTCTTACAGCTTTAGTTAGAAGTTCCATAACCTCTTCACTGTTTTTCTTGTCAAGATTACCAGTTGGTTCATCAGCAATTATAATCGATGGATTATTTGCCAGTGCTCTTCCTATGGCTACCCTTTGCTGTTGCCCACCGGAAAGCTGATTTGGTAAGTGGTTTTTTCTCTTTGTAAGCTGCAAATCTTCCATAATGCTATCAATCTTTTCTTGATTAACCTTGCAACCATCCAACAGTAAAGGCATTTTGATATTTTCTTCTACAGTAAGTACAGGAATTAAATTATAGGTCTGAAATACAAACCCTATCTTTCGTCTTCTAAGGCTGGAACGTTTTATGTCAGATAATTTGTAAATATTCTCATCTTCAATAAAAACTTCACCTTCAGTAGGGGTATCCACACCTCCAATGAGGTGTAAAAACGTAGATTTTCCTGAACCCGAAGAACCCACAATAGCAACAAATGACCCTTTTTTTACTTCCAAATCGATGTGGTCAACTGCTGTTACGGCTGTATCTTTTTTTCCGTATATCTTCGTTAATTTTTCTGTTTTTAATATAGTCATAGTATACCTCCAAGTATTTTAATAATCTCAGTTTAAAGTATAATGCTTTCTATTTTCTTTCATTAAATAAAAAAATTCTTACAATTTAGTAAGAATTTTTAAAACATAATATATATGCTTGTATAGGAATGTTCGCCATTAATACATTCATCTTTGTGTCTGCTTTCAATCCATATTCTGCCTCCCATTTCTTCTATGATACTTTTTGAAAGAGACAGCCCTATACCAACATTATCCGATTTGCTTTTTTCTGTGCGATAAAATCTTTTGAATACATTCAATCTATCTTCTTCTGATATACCATCACCGTAATCAGTAATAGAAAATGTTGTAGCTACAGGGGTTTTAGATAAAGTTATATCAATTTTTGAATTAAAATCACTATATTCCACAGCATTTTTTATAATGTTCACAAGTGCTTCTTTTAGCCACTCTCCATCAACCAGAATATCATAATCCACGGAAGGAAGATTTATTTTTAATGATTTTGCGTCTATTGATGTCTTTAATATATCTACACAACTAGAAATTATACTAATAGACGAGATATAACTTTTGTTAAAACAAACCGATTTTGCTTCAATCTTGGACAACTGTAGCATAGAAAGGATAAGCCACTTTATTCTTTCTAACTGAGCGTTGGAAGACTCAACCATATCTTTAAATCTTTCGTCATTTAAATCCTCCTGCAAAATTTCATTAAATAAAGAAAGAGATGCAAGGGGAGTTTTTATCTGATGTGACATATCGGATATTATATCTCTTAAAAATTCTTTTTCTTTTGTTTTGCTTTCAAGGCTTTCTTCATATAGCTTAATAAGCTTATCTATTTCGCTAGCGAGCTTGCCGAGTTCATCATCAATGTATATCTCAGTTTCTTCCGGTTTTAAATTCTCTGTTGCTACACGAATATTGTAAATTCGTTTATTGATACTCTCTATAGCCAGAGAACCCAAAAACCATACAAGAGATACACTGACAAAAATTAAAAATATAGCTTTATTGGGAAACTTACTTAACGCTGCAATTATTGTTGCAAGAGCAAATATTAAAATGCATCCTATCAAATAAATTTTTTGTACCTTTTGTCTAAACATTCTCTTTCTCCATTATATATCCCAAGCCATGAATAGTCTTTATATAATCTTTTCCGTGTTCAAGTTTTTCTCTAAGTCTATTTATGTACACTGATAAAGTGTTGTCATCAACATAAGAGCCATTGTTGTCAAAAAGTTTTTCCAGTAAGTTATTTCTTGTAAGTAAAATGCCTTGATTATGTAAAAAATACAAAAGCAATTTATATTCGTTTGAAGTTAAATCAAGTACTGATTCGGATTCTCCAATCAATTTAACTTCTGCTTTTGACTCATCAACCAATAGATTTCCATATCGTATTAGTGAACTTTCCTTGGATAAATCTTTTGAATAATATCTTCTTGTAACAGCCTTAATTCTTGAAAGTAATTCTTTTACTTTGAAGGGCTTGGTAATATAATCATCTGCGCCCATATCAAGACCTTGAACGATATTTATTTCATCAGAAATAGCTGTTAGAAATATAACAGGCATATTCAAACCCGCTTTTCTATACTCCAATAGTAAGTCAAAACCATTTCCGTCAGGCAACATAACGTCAAAAAGGCAAAGAAGATTATTAAAAGATTGATTTTTCTTAAGATAATCCATGCCTTCTTTGTATGTTTTTATACTTGTAACATTGTAACCTTCTTTTTTTAGAGAATACAATAGTCCCATGGCAAGAGCTTCATCGTCCTCTAAAAGTAATATATTTATCTGTTCAGACACTCTTTTATCCCCTTTTTATTTTTTATAATTATAACATACTATCTTCCAAACAAAAAGCACCCCAGCCTAATTTTTCGTTAGGCCACACTCTGTAACCGGGAAGTATTCTTGCACCTTTAATTATATATGCCTTAATTCTTTCCCCATAAAAGAAAGGGTCTTTTCCGCTTACTATTCCATCTTCCATCATAATAGCAACACCTGCAGAAACAAAGGGTGTAGCAAAGGATGTACCTGTAGCAACACCATATCCACCACCTGGTAAAGCCACATCTATATCGACTCCTGGAGCCACAATGTCAGGCTTTATTACCCCATCCACAGTAAATCCTCTTCCGGAAAAAGGAGCATATGTATCATTTATGGAGTCATAAGCCCCAACACTTATTACATTTCTTGCTGTAGATGGAATAGTTAAGGTGGTAAATTCTGACGGATATAAAAATGATACATCTGAGGATGTACTTCCTTTAACTGGAAGCCATATATCTATTCTTCCATTGCTTATGGATTTTGGATACAAAAAAATATTCCAAATTCCACTTTCAATATATTGATTTTTTGGTATAATACTGATATAGGTTTCAAATCTAGCATTTATAGGGCTTGGTGCACCATATATAACACTTATATTCATATCTGGCAAATTATAATTTGCAATCTTTTGAAATTCGCTTAAAGGACCTATTGTTTCCCCTGACGGTGTCCTTACAATTACATCAATTATATCTGAATAATCTCTCCAAACTTGAAGATTTATACCTGTTTCAAAATCATCAACCTTAAAATCAATCTGCTTATATCCCACATTTCCAAGCAAAAACTGATAATGTTTTCCTGAATCACCATCATTTCCTGTTCCAACAATAATAGATGTTTTATAAACTCTTGATACAGAATCTATATAATCTTCCAGTATTGAATTTCCATTGTGGTCTCCATAATTATTTCCAAAACTCAAATTAATTACTAGAGGTTGATTTTTCTCTCTGGCAAATTTAATTGCATAATCTATGGCCATCATTAGGGATATTGTGGTTGGAAAGCCACTGCTACCTCTATTGTCTAATTTGACTATAAGTAAGTCTGCTTGGGACGCGATATTTGCGATTATACTTGCCACTGCTGTCCCATGTCCTGATGAATCAGTAGTGATAATATTTCCAGATTCAATATCACTTCTATCATATATTACGCCTAAATTATAGCCTGTAGGTGGATTACCATATTCTGTTTGGTCCCATATCTGTACAATTTTACTTTTATCCCCATTCCAAAAAATCGGATGATTATAATATATTCCTGAATCTATAACGGCAACAATAACCCCTTTTCCAGTTAATCTATTATCATCTCTATTTAAAAAGCCCATACAGGATGCACTATATCCATTTATTATTCTTGTGGCTTCCTCGTATATACTCTTTGGTTTTTCTATATATATAATTTCAGGACTTTTTGACAATTCTTCTATAAGAGCAGATTTTATCCTTATTATTCCATATCCATTCAATAAGACAATGTAATCAAAGCCTAGTCTTATACTTATGTCTTCCAAATTTCCAGTGTGCTTAACTATAAGCTCCCACTCATCTGTCTCACCAATATATCCAACATTTAAATCTAGTGACTTTATACGCTCATCTAAAGGGGTATTTAGAGCCAGATTTAGCTCTGTGCTTATTTTACTTTCTTCAAGTTCCATTTATTCTCCTTTTTTGCTCGAATTTAGCTGTCGAAATACTTCGCAATTCTTCGTAACTTACCTACAGTAAACGACGATTTTTTCATATGCAAATCACTATAATCTTGATGAAAGAAACAAGGAGGTGAAAATGTCCTACGTCATCTATGTGGATGAAATGATTTTATGGAATACAATCATTAACCTTGCTGTAATAAATATTTCCTCAATTATTTTACAGGAAAAAATAAAGCTTTTAAGAGGGTTTATTTTCTCTTTTATCACAGCTTTGGTTACAACAGTTGAATACATATTAACAATAAGGGCGGAAAAATATATTCATCATATAGCTTATGCCGGCATATATCTAATTATGATTGGTATATTTTTTAAAATATATAATCAGGGGTGTATATTAAGATATTTACTTGTATCAATGATGGTGATGTTTATCTTATATGGTGGACTAGGACTTTTTTTCACTGGTTATATCACTAAAAATATAAAAGGAATATCCATTATATTTTTTACTTCGATTATATCGACCTATCTTCTTGTGTATTCAAAACTGATTATTCCCGCAAAAGAAAATAAATTCAAATTAAATCTAAATATAAATGATAAAAAAATTAATCTTACGGGCTTTTTAGATACGGGTAATTGCCTAAGAGACCCATATTCTGGCTCTCCAGTAATTATTTTGGATTATAGAGTTTTAAAAAAAATAGCATCAGCTAAGGCTTATGAATCTATTCTTAAGTATCACAAATCCGGGGAATTTGATTATGAAGGTATAAAACAAGAGTATAATATCGACTTTTATCCTTTGCCCTACAGGACCATAAGCACGGATTTTGCACTTATGCCTGCTTTTATTAGCACATCCCTTATATTTACAGATTTAAATTATAAGGTTGAAAAAATAGTCTGCGGTATAAGCAGATTTAAATTAAAAAACAATAACGAATACCAGGTTTTACTTAATGAAAGCTTAAAACCAGATAGGAAGGAGAAATTCAAATGATTAGTATTGTTAGTAATAACAAAATCAGATTTAATATAAAAAGCTTTGCAAATTATATTTTATTTCCAAAAAACGAAGTGCATTATATAGGTGGTGCCGATATATTGCCACCACCACTATCTTCTGACGAGGAATCCCTATTATTAGAACGACTTTCTTACGACGAAGAATATGCAAGAAGGGTTCTTATTGAACATAACCTTAGACTTGTAGTGTACATAGCAAAAAAATTTGATAATACAGGTGTAGGAGTTGAGGATTTAATATCCATTGGGACAATTGGACTTATCAAAGCTATAAATACATTTAAAACAGATAAAAATATTAAATTGGCAACCTATGCAAGTAGATGTATTGAAAATGAAATACTTATGCATTTAAGGAGAAGTGCCAGAACAAGAGTTGAAGTGTCCATAGATGAGCCATTAAATGTGGACTGGGACGGAAACGAACTTCTCTTGTCGGACATTCTTGGAACTGATGATGATATGATTTACAGTGATATCGAAGATGAAATAGACAAAAATTTATTGGAACAGGCAATGAATATTTTGACAGATAGAGAAAGAACCATAATTGAACTTAGATTTGGCATTGGACATGATGACGAGGAAATGACACAAAAGGAGGTGGCAGACCTTTTAGGTATATCACAATCCTACATATCACGCCTTGAAAAAAAGATAATTAAGCGGTTAAAGAAAGAGATGATTAGACTAGGATAAGAAAAAAGCCCTTGATATAAATATCAGGGGCTTTTTCGTGCCGGTGGCGGGACTTGAACCCGCACTATGTCACCATAAACAGATTTTGAGTCTGCCGCGTCTGCCATTCCGCCACACCGGCTAGGCATATGAAAATATAGCACATTTTTATAGATGTGTCAAGAAAACATAGCACCAAAAACTAGTCAATTTTCTTTGCAACAACTACATATCTTCCGTTGTCATGATGATAAGCACAAGTGGAAAGTGTAATAAGGGTATCACCATAGGTTGCAGTAGAATCCATCTGGTATGGAGTTAAAGCTTTGCAGTTTTCTATGTAGTAATTAAATTCAGCCTCACTAGCTGCATCAAAAAACTGATAATACTTAAAACCTGTGTAATCTGGCTCGTATATTCTTGTTCTAAAAGCTGCAATTATCTCATAGGTTCCATTTCCATATATAGTATCAAAAGAAATATACTTGTGTTCCTTGTAAAAATCTTCATCCTCATACTCGAAAAGGCTGTGGAACATCTTTCCTGTAGTCATGTTATGCCCATATATAATGATATTATCACTTGGCTTCTCGATATCTGAGGAAGTGTCGGCAAATAATGTTCCACCCTTAGTATATTCTTTGTCAAAATCTCTATGTAGGTAGTATTCTTCATCGTACATGGACTGCATAACAGGATAATCAATATCAGTTCCATCAATGGTTATCCAACCTATAAAATCTGAATTAATATTGTAGAGCTTTGAGAATTTCTTTTGCACTCGAGTTCCATTAATAACCTCAAAAGTAAGCTCTTTTGGTTTTTCTTTTTCATCTGAAGATGCATCTGTATCACTAGAAGAATCCTCAGTATCATCTTCTACTATTAATTCTTTTAATTCATCTACTCTTTTTTCGCTCTGTTTGCTATCCCAAAAATAAGTTATGAGATAAAAGGCACAAACCAAGAATATAATGACACAAAGAGCAAATGCAACCATATATATGATTTTCTTTTTTTGTTTTTTGGAAATTTTCATAATACTCCTCCGATATGCTCTATAAAAGTAAATAAAACCCGAGATAGACGGGTTTTATTTGCAAGCGAAATCAATTTAAAAATATTTCTTACTTCCCCAGAGGTTTCTTTGCTTAAGAGCAGTATACTCAGCGTATGCCTGCTCTAATATCTGCTTCTCGTTTGGGAATTTAAGAAGATGATACGCCTCATGATACTTGTAGTAACCTGAGTCCATAAAATACTCTTCTCTTTGTGGCTTGCTATAATAGCTATCAGCCATCATCAGATACCAGTGAACATCCTTATTCACAACGTCGTATGAAGTATTGAAGGAGTAGTTACTTTTCCCTATGTACTTTATGATCTGGGCAGAAACACCAGTTTCTTCCTTCACTTCTCTTAGGGCGGTCTCGTTATGTTCTTCGTCTTTTTCTACTGTACCTTTTGGTAAAACCCAACCTTCATACTTGTTTCTGTAATTTTTGTAAAGTAATAATATTTTACCTCTAAAGATTACCACACCACCACAGCTTGTTGCTTCAATCATTGCAATTCCTCCTGTAATCTATAAAAGATTGGTGTGTTACATATTTGTTGACATTATAACAGAATATTCAACATATATCAAGGTAATCATAAATAGTAAATTTAGATTTTATTGGTAATATGCGTCAAATACCTTTTCGGCAACACTGGCAGCAGTCACTCCGTTAAATGTATATTTTTCTACAATAACAACTACTACAAGGTCCGGATTATCAGGATTAGAAAATCCCACAAACCAGGAATTGGAATTACCCTCATCATCATACTCAGCAGTTCCTGTTTTTGCAGCCACATCATATGGTGAATCCCAGAAATATCCTGATGCAGAACCATAATCAGCAACACATTTCATATATTCTGTAAGAGTTGCTGCCTCATCACTAGTCATAAGACTTCCATAAGATTTAGTGGAGAATTTTTTTACTGTTCCTCCATTATCATTTTCAACCTTCTCGATAAGATATGGCTCCATAAGAACTCCACCATTAGCAATGGCACAGGTTATCATAGCATTGTGAAGAGGAGTTATCCTAGTATCTCCCTGCCCTATAGCAGTTTGAGGAATTTCATCAGCACGACTATCCTCATCAATTACAAAGTATGACTGATTATATGCGCCATCATAAGGGAGAGGCGAATTGAACAATAATTCTTCTGCTGTGGCTTTATACTCGCCAAAATCAAGCTGTGAGCCTATATTTGCAAAGGAGGTATTACAGGAATAAGCGAGGGAATCAGCCAAATCCACTTCCCCGTGAACGCTTCCACCTATACATCCAATTTCTACACCGGTATATATATCTGAACTATCACAAACATAAGAATATTCGTCATAATTATCATACTCTCTCATGTACTCTAAAGCCGTAACAAGCTTAAAGGTAGAACCTGGGGCATAAAGACCTTGGGTTGCTCTGTTTAAGAGTATAGAACTTCCCCGTCCCTCTTCTGTCTGTAGATATGCCCATACGTCATCAATATTATTAGGGTCATAATCTGGCTTAGAAACCATACAAAGAATCTTTCCTGTATCAGGTTCTATAGCAATTACAGCACCATCGCAGTACCCTAGTGCATTGTAAGCAGCCTCCTGTAAGTCATATCTAACAGTTGTTATAACATTATCGCCACGCTTCTTTTCCTCGTTTATCTCATCAAATAAGCGCTCGAAAATATTTACGTGTGAGCGAAGCATATAAAAGTTTCCTTGAAGCTCAAGACCAGCTTTACCGTAGCCCTCATATCCAACCACATGTGCAAACATACTTCCATGAGGATAACTTCTAGTTGTTGTGCCCTCATCATCTGTGCTACTTGTAGCAATAACAACTCCATCACTGGTTATAATATCCCCTCGTTCTACTGTATCCGCAAAGGAATCTTGTCTTATGTTACGGGAATTAGCGATAGTTGTCTCCGCCTTAAACTGCATAAAATAGATAACATAAGCAATAAGTCCCATGTAGATTCCCACCATGAGATAAGTTATAACTATAATAGGCTTATTTTTTAATTTGTTTTTTCTTGCTCTTTCCTTCTCCTTTTGGAGAAATTCCTCTTCCGGTGTCAAAGGCAAGTTGTTTTCTAATTCTCTCTTTTTCTTTTTCATTCTTTATCGCCTCTTTGTTTCCTATAATGCAAACACCCTGAATAATCGCAAATATAATTAAAGTACTTATTACAGAGCTCACACCGTAACTAACCAAGGGAAGTGTCACACCTGTTGAAGGTATAAATTTTGTAACACCACCAAGATTAAGAAGTGACTGTACTACATATATAGTACCAAATCCAAAAGCTACATATTTGTAAAATGGATTTCTGCATCGCATGGATATATTTACAATAGATATAAATATACTAACTACAACAAGAATTAAAGCTAGTCCAAATATAACTCCCATTTCCTCACATATTGCAGAGAAAATAAAATCACTTTCACTTACCGGAATGGTATGAGCTTTGCCCTGGGTAAGTCCCGAACCGGTATATCCACCTGTTCCAAGAGCAAACAGTGATTGAGACACCTGATATCCGCCTGTGTCAATAAAGGCAAAGGGATCCTTCCAAGCCTCAACTCTAACCATAACATGGGCAAACAAGGTATCTTTAAATAAAATAGCTGCAAGGACTACCGCTCCTGCTCCAAGCCCTACGCCACCTACAAGAAATACGGTTCTTGATGTAGCAAGGTAAACCATAAATACATAGGTAATATAAAATATGATGGCTGCACCAAGGTCCTTTTCCAATACCAAAACAAGCATAAAACCGGCTGAAATAAGAGCATTTACAAATAAATCCTTAATAGAATTAGCTTTTACAAGCATACTGGCCACGAAAAACACAAATAAAATCTTTACGAATTCCATAGGCTGCAAGGAAAGACTTCCTATCTTTATCCAGTTTCTTGAACCGTATGCCTCATAACCAAGTCCAGGTATAAATACAGTAAGCAAAAATCCTATACCAACTATACCGTAGGTGACTCCCATATCCTTAAGACTTTTCCATTTAAGCATAATATACGGGAAGAAAGCTGTGATTATAAGTCCAACGGTAGCAAAGATAAATTGCTTAACCGCCAGATTAAAGTTAAGTCTCGTAAGTATAGTGTAGCCTATTAAAAGTAAAAAGGCTGTATTGTTAGTTAGGAGCCTTGATGATTCCTTGTATATGGAATGGAATATAATCATATAAAAAACAGCTACAAATATCTGAATTCCATAAAAAACAAGAATCTTAAATGTACCCAGCCTTAGATACATAATCAGATAAGACAGAAAATGTATCATAAAAACATAAACAATCTGTACATTAAGCTTGCTTCGTTTTTTACTTTCATCCTCAGATGCCATAACAGAAAAACACTGGTATGCATATAGCACCATAAGAACTATACTTATGAACTTGGATATTTCGCAGACTATATTAACCATATTCTACTCTACTCCTCTTTGTAAATGTCCTGTAGTAATATTTTTCAGGGGCATTTCCCCTTTAAAGAAGCCATCCATTATCTCTTTTACCTGTTTCTTGTCCTCAATAGTAAAATTAATCCTATATGAAGTGGCCTTAGTTTTTGTTATAAAATCATCATCTAACTTGTCGAAGATACATAATGGTACTCCGTTATAGATAACATTGGAACATTCCTCGCAATTAGCTCTTGCATAAAATGTGTTGTGCTTGTCATCAGTTATCTTTTTTATCTGGTTACTCTTGTTGCAACCTACAGTGTTTTTTATAACACACTGAGCGGACAACATAACCTGTTGATATTCGTATATTGTAAGCTGATTATCTTTTCCCTCCAAAGAAGCAATCTCTTTTAGATTTAATTCCTTTGGAATTTCAAAGTATATATTATCCTCTAAGAAGAATTCTCTCGCCAGATTATTGTATGCATATAATGAGGCTCCAAGAAGGACCTGCTTATCGGAAAACGCATCATAATTTGCTTTATATGCGGCATAACCATCAATATTTCTAATATATATTCCACGCGCTTCCTTTGGAACATATTTTATTATGTCGAAATCAGCATCAATAATATAAGGAAGTTCAATATATATCTTTATATCTTTTAATAAAATTAAATCATATAGACCTTCTCTTATTATATCATCATATAGCGCCTTTTGAATATAAATTCCCTGTATATTATAGTTTAAGATTTCTTTAAGCTGAGATATATTGATTATACCCACATAAAGAGGCATAATATGTGGTCTGGAAAAATTATAGTACTTAGTTGATTTATCAGGATATAAAATATATTCATTATAATCGACCTTTTTTCTTCTATAATCTAAAATCAACTGATTTTCCAGTTTTTCCAAAGCTGTTCGTCTCAGATTCTTTAGAATACTCATAGGGATAAATGCATTTTCACTTAAATTGATTTTTAAATCAACAAAGCTGTAATCCGTATTGCCAAGCTGGGATAATTTTTCTCTTATATTATCCTTATTTGCAGGTTTATTTTCTGACTCTTCTACAATACTATCTGAATAAACTGTCACAGTCTTATCATAAAAAGATATTGTTAAGCACATTGGCTCGCCAACTATGGCCGAAAACTCTCCATAAAGTGGCATATTCATAGTGGAATCCAGGATATCTTGTTTAATATCATCTATGTACTTATTACACCTTGTTCTATAAATATCTTGCTTAGGCAATATATATCTTGATTTTGGTACATTTAAGGTGACGGTTTCGCCTTTATTACCGGATATACCAGATGTTACATCTATAGTCTCTTTATTGTTTAAAACAAGCTCTAAGACATCCTGTTTAAACATATCCCTTTCTAATTTTAAACTTATGCATCCATTTTCTATGGAAGTAAGCTTACCCATATACACACCTTGATTGTTTGGACGTTTGTTGGAAATCATAGATGGGCCATTGTGCATAAAATAATAACTATCACAAAAGCCACCTCTATTGTATATTGACGCAAGCTTATCCTTTAACTTTTTAGCCTTAGCATAGGAAAAACATCCAGCATAATAATCTTCTGTAAGCTCTTTATAAGCCGATACCGCAGAAGCTACATAGTACTCATTTTTCATTCTGCCTTCAATCTTTAATGAATCAATTCCAGCCTCACAAAGCTTAGGAATTAATTCCAAAGTGCACATATCCTTCATGGAAAGAAGGTATGTGTCATCATAGCATTTTCTACATGGTTGGGCGCATCTTCCTCGATTACCACTTCTTCCGCCTGCAAGAGAACTCATAAGACACTGACCACTGTAAGAATAACACATAGCACCGTGAACAAAGCTCTCGACTTCTATATCTACATTCTTTTTAATCAGTTTAATTGCATCAAGGGACATCTCTCTTGCTGTAACAATTCTTGATGCTCCAAGCGCCTTCATAAGCGAAGCAGAATGTATGGAGTTAATATTCATCTGGGTGCTACAATGTATAGGTAAATCAGGAAATACGTTCTTTATATAACTAAAAACACCTAAATCCTGAACAATAACCGCATCAATTCCAGCCTCATAGTAAGGTGCAAGATATTCATATAATTCACTAATTTCCTGGTTTTTAAGAAGGGTGTTTACCGTAAGATAAAGTTTGACATGGTGAAGATGTGCATAGTCTATAGCGGCAATAATAGAATCATCCTTTAGATTATCCGCGTATGCACGAGCGCCAAATTTATTGCCGCCAATATAGCAGGCGTCAGCACCTGCTTTAACAGCGGCAATTAAAATGTCATATGACCCGCAAGGTGCGAGTATTTCAACTTGATTAAAAGTATTAGTCATTTCTTCCTTTTTCAGCCTCTAACTGAATGATTTTTCTTTGTAATGCGTTAATCTGCTCCTTATATTCTTCAATCATACGAAGAGCTGATTCCTGTTTAATCTGTGCCTCAATTACCTCATGACGTAAATCATATAACTGCTGTTCCTTGTTGGTATCCTCAGATGCCATAGAATCAGCCTGATTCTTAGCCTTGAAATAATCATCAGCAATATTAAGAGCAAGTAATATGCCCTGATACTCAGTGTTCATTCTTCTATACTGGTCAGAAGTTTTGCACTCAGCAATCTTACTGTTAATGTAGGTCGCTACATTCTGGAGATAATCCTCTCCCTCATATCCACTTAAGGTATACACCTTACCATTAATTACTACAGGTATATCAACTTTGTTTGCCATTATCCCTTCTCCTTCGTCTCTTTAATGTTCTATAAGATTCTCTAATCCAAAATGTTTGTAACAATGCTCTGTAACCATTCTACCACGAGGCGTACGATTAATAAAGCCATTCTTTATAAGATATGGTTCGTATACATCCTCTAAGGTACCTGAGTCTTCCCCTATGGCAGCAGCTAATGTGTCAAGACCAACCGGGCCACCACCAAATTTGTGTATCATAGTTTCAAGTATAACTCTGTCTGTATTATCAAGACCGTTACTATCTACTTCAAGTCTATCTAAAGCGGTCTTAGCAACATTATAATCTATGTCGCCATTATGTTCAACCTGGGCAAAATCACGAACTCTCTTAAGAAGTCTGTTAGCAAGTCGTGGGGTTCCTCTGGAACGTTTTGCAATCTCCAAAGCACCCTCATCATCAATCACAACACCTAAAACCTTGGCTGAACGGATGATAATCTGCATAAGCTCCATAACATTGTAAAATTCTAGACGATTTACCACTCCAAATCTATCTCGTAAAGGTGCTGTAAGCATACCAGCTCTTGTTGTTGCACCTACAAGGGTAAATCTAGGCAAATCAAGGCGAATAGACCTTGCCCCAGCACCCTTTCCAATAATTATATCTATAGCAAAATCCTCCATAGCAGGATAAAGAACTTCTTCTACCTGCTTGTTTAAACGATGAATCTCATCTATAAAAAGAACATCATTTTCAGATAGATTGTTTAAGATAGCGGCAAGCTCTCCTGGCTTTTCTATGGCAGGACCTGATGTAATCTTAAGATTAACACCCATCTCTGCCGCTACAATAGAAGCAAGAGTAGTCTTTCCAAGTCCCGGTGGACCGTATAAAAGAACATGATCAAGGGATTCCTTACGTTTTTTTGCAGCCTCAATAAAAACCTTAAGATTCTTCTTGGCTTTTTCTTGTCCGATGTACTCGGAAAGATTAGATGGTCTTAAACCCTGTTCAATTTTTTCATCTTCTGACAATATATCAGCGCTTATTATTCTTTCCATAATACACCTAAACTACATAATATATTTTAATGCTGCTTTAAGAAGCTCTTCCACAGACATAGTGTCGCTAGATGGAACCTTCTTAATAGCTCTTAAGGCCTCAACATTTGAATAGCCAAGGCTAGTTAAAGCCATAGCTGTCTCTGTAATAATATCATTAGAGACTACGTCTTGCAAGTCATCCTTTGAGGATGAATCAGAAAGAACATCCTCAAGTTTAAATTTATCTTTAAGTTCAATAACAACTCGCTGAGCAGTTTTTGCCCCTACACCATTGGCCTTAGCAATTGCCTTGTGATCATCTGATAATACAGCAATTCTAAGCTCATCAATAGAAAGTGTTGAAAGTATGGCAAGAGCCCCCTTTGGACCTATGCCGCTTATAGAGATAAGTAACTTAAATACAGATAATTCATCCTCTGTATAAAAACCAAACAGACTCATATCATCTTCCCTAACACTTAAATGTGTATGTATCAACGCAGTTTCATGTAATGATAACTTGGCTGCGGTATTTACGCTTGTATTTATCTTAAAGCCTACACCACCATTATCAATTACAATATAATCTGAGGCAATATATTCAACTGTTCCTTTTATATATGCAAACATAGCTTACTCCTAAAAAAGAGTGTTGCGGGTGGCAACACTCTTTGTAATAATCTTATAAGAATTCGAAGTCTAAATCTTCCTCTTCTTCACCGTCACCAATCATCATACGATCAGGCTTTCTTGCATCTTCAATTTCACCAACGAAAATCTCGTCATCATCTTCCTCAACTGCAGGAGCAACCTTTGTAGCAGCATCCTCTGACTTCTTGAAAAATCTTGATGAAGCTGATTCCTTAGCCTCTTCCTGTGGCTTTTCCTCTGCCTTAACAAATGGCTTTGGACCAGTCTGAGTTGGATTAGTCTTAACAGTAAACATAGACTTCTTCTCTTCTACAACAGGCTCTTCTGCAGGTGCAGTCTTAGCTGTATTCTTAACATCCTTGCCTGACTCGATATTCTGTGACTGCTTCTTAGCATTTGCAATAATCTCAGCTGCTGCAGCCTCAGCGTTCTTGATAATCTGGTCTGCTTTCTTCTTAGCATTAACAGTCTCATCATCACCATATGTAGAAACATTCTCAATCTTGTTAACCTGATTCTCAAGATCAAATATCTTAAGTCTAGCCTCCTGTAAAGAAGACTCTGCTCCATTTAACTTCTTAGTTAAAGCTTCGTTCTCTCTGAATAACTCATCGTATGCTCTGTATACGGTATTAACATAGCTATCAACTTCTGATGCCTTATATCCAAATATACCTTTCTTAAATGACTGACTCTTTATATCTAATGGTTGAATCATGTATATATCCTCCGTGCATAAATTCTAAAGAAAATTATAACATAATGGGCAAAAAATACAAGTATTTATTTGACATAACGTAAAAATGTAACAGAATGTTCATAAAATATTTTGTGGTGTGCTTATTGCTAATATGTTATAATAACAATAAAAATAAAAGCAACTACAAAGGAGGAAAATATGCAAAAAGTTACACATAGAGCCAGAGTAAATCAATATATGCAACTTCACACATTTTATAAGCCTGAAGACATAGTTGCTTTTGACATTGAAACCACAGGATTTGCTGCAGAAACTACGGAGCTATATCTAATTGGTTGTGCCTTCTATCAGGATGGCAAGTGGATGATTACCCAGTGGTTTAATGATGACGGCAACTCAGAAAGAGAGATTCTTATGGACTTCTTCTCTTTTATTAAGGGCTACAAATACATATTTAACTATAACGGAGATGGTTTTGATATACCATATTTAGAAAAGAAACTCAGTATAAGAATGCTTGATTTATCTTTTAATAAGCTTGAGAGTATTGACTTATACAAACAGATACGAGGCTTTAAGGATTTGCTTCACCTAGATAACCTCAAGCAAAAATCCATAGAAAAATTCCTTGATATAAATAGACTGGATAAATATTCTGGTGGAGATTTAATAAAGGTCTACAAAGACTATCTTAAATCACCTTCTGATATGGGTAAACAGCTTTTGCTTCAACATAATTATGAGGACTTAGAAGGACTTCTTTACTGTTCTTCTCTTCTTTCCTATGTAAAGTTAAAGGCAGGTTGCTTCAAAGTTAGCAAGATGTCTGTTAAGGATAATCGTTTGGCCTTCTCTATAAGTTTAGACTACCCTATCCCTAAACGTATTGCATTTGGAACCCACGATATCATTATAACTGGATATCAGGGGGATGCCACTATATCAGTTCCAATCATATCTGAGGAGCTTAAATTCTATTTTGATAACTATAAAGAATACTATTATCTTCCTGCAGAGGATATGGCTGTTCATAAAAGCGTTGCCACATATGTGGACAAAAATTATCGTACCTCTGCCAAAAAGGAAACCTGCTACACCAGAAGAAATGGACACTTTATAACCCAGATAGATTCCGGTATACTGGCAGGCTACAAAAGAGAATACAAGGACAAAGAAACCTTTATTGAGTTAGTGGATTCATTCCTACAAGACCTTGATATGTTAAATGCATATGCAAGATATATAATTGGTAAAACTATATAAAAAGGTACCCCTTCTATGGATAATGTTGTTAATATCTATAGAGGGGGTAAGATTTTTTAATATTTCGGACCATTTATGATTCTATCGTAAGTCCACACATCTCTTCCAATGTATAAAATTTCATCATCTTTTACAGTTCCATAATCATCGAAACTTTTACTTCTATTTATACAATCTGAAGCATCCTCCAAACGAGAATGATATGGCATAATGTTTGTCACATCAACCTCACGCCATTCACCATCAAGATAAACTGCCAACCACATATGTCTACCATTTTCAAATGACGTAGCTGGAATACCCTGTTCTCGTAACATAATTATAAGTGCATTAGTAAAATCACAACAAACACCAACTTTTAAATCCCACATACTATATCTTCCATCCCAAACATCCCAATCTAATGCTCTTGATGAACCGTTATGTAATCTCCAATCATCGTATTTTATATTATCATTGAACCATTCCACATATACAAATAACTTAAATTCATCTGACCAATCACTGCCTTCTAATAATAAATCATGGGATAATTGTGCCCATCTTTGGGTGTCACATCTATGACCTTCTGATTCAATGCATGGATAAGCAATTTCGTCTACAGATAAACATTCATCAGGTGTAATGTCATATTTTTCGAATAAATCGTTTATCAATGTTCGTCTTTTGCTTATAGTGTTCAATGTATAATTAACATGGATTGTATTTCTACAAGTGTAAACTCCGTTTTCAGCAACAAAAAAATACAAATCTACAGTATTAGTATCAAATTCCACTACAATATTATATAAACCATAATCTAATTCTGTACAATCAATTACAGTATAATCATCGTAGTTGATATCGATTTCCTCTATATCCCCCATATCACTTATAATATTTGAATTTAATATATCATGTTGTTTTGAATGATTATATGCTTTAACATAAAGATTATTTTTCTCTGCATATGCTGTAATACCATAATATGCTTCATAATCAAGTGTTGTTGGGGAATAACTCGATAAATTGTACATCGATACAGAACCTCTAGTCAATGTATCGTCAAATTCATATAGTTCATGTCCATAAAACTCTGTGCCACTCATATAATTATACATAAAATAATTTGCTTCATCAGGAACTGTAACAGCAGGTGCATCTGATTGAACTAAATATTCATCCCTTTCATTATTTTGAACACTTTCTGTTGTAATTTCCTCACTTGTAGCTTCTGTTGTAACAGTATTATTTGGTTCGTCAGGTTCTACTTCGAGTTCTGTGTCAACTTCATATTCAGTTGTTATCGTTGTATTTCCATCAGAAGTTATTGTATCATTTTCTTGTTTACTACAACCTAATAATGATAATACACATAACACTGATGATATAATTATTGCTTTTTTCATTTTTTACTGTTCTACTTCCTCGCCTAAATTTATCATAGTCTCATCTTCGTAGTATCCATTTAATTCGTAGAAAGAAATTGCATCAACATAGTATTTACCAACAATTTTAAAATAAGCCTCTGTCTCTGCATCACAACTACCACTTAACGATATCATCAAATCAATCAAGGCTGCTGAGGCATCACCACCATACTGATTTTTAATAACCTCATCAAATTCATCTAAGCTAGTATACTGCATCAAAACAAGTTGAACTGTAGTATCCATACATGCAACCCCTGAATCTTTATAATATGTATCATCTTTTACAGTTGTATTTTCTGTTGTTTCGTTTTCTTCTTTTGAACCTGCTTTTCTATACTCAGCAATACATTTCCATTCGCTTCCATCAGGGTTTATTTCAAAAGAGATTTTTTCTCCACCTTCTATAAAAGATAATCTAATAGGCATTATTTCTTCGCCCTCGACTATTTCCACAGAGGATTTAGTTTCTTTATGCCAGATAACATCTTCAAACACTATGTATCCAACACCATTTTCATTAACATATTCAATATCATTGACATTATGGTTAAATACTGCACCATCTGTCACATATATAAAATCAGAATCAATAAATAAGTCCCAATGAGGAACATAGTAATGAGAACCATAAAATCCACCTGTCATAGATGCCTCCCAATCTCCCTTCATAGCATCAAGGAGGTCTTTTCCTTCTTTAGGTAAATTATTTTCTTCTGACATTACGGCGCCGGAATTATCCTTTTTATCATTGTCACCCTCATTTTTTTTAGATATAATTGTAACCACAAGTACAACCAATACTAATATTCCAACCACAAGTACAGATATGCCAGCAACCATCTTTTTAGTCTCTTTATTCATTTTTTTCTTTGGTGGCTCACTTGTAATAGTTTGCACATTTATAATTGGTTGTTGATTAATTCCCCCTGATATTGGTGCACCACAATTTTTACAAAAGGCTGCACCCTCATTTATTTCATTGCCACAGTTTGTACAAAACATTTTCTTATCTCCTTACTTAAAATCTGCCCAACGAATCCATCTGCCATCCTCGGTTTGAAGTTCCAAAACCAACAAACCTTCGCTGGTACTATAATAAAATCTAAAACCGTTTTCTTTACTAATAAAATATTCTATTCCATCTTTTTCTTTATACTGTAAATCTTCACGATTCGCACTATAATTAGGTCCATGAATAATAACTGATGATTCTGTAATTTCCATAACCTGCGGAGGCTGAATCCAAAAAGTTTCTGATGACATAGTATCCACAGTATTTGGAGCCCAATAACCTATACATTGACTATATGCATCCATACCCTCATTGTTTTCATCTGGAATATAATTTCCGTTTGCTGGGGCTGATACCCATATTGCCGGACGAATACCACAAGGACCAGAAACAGGCTGTGATGCAGCAGAGTATCCTAAATCATCCACGCTCATAACAGTTACATTGTCTTGTGCAGAACCAGGATTGCGCAAAAGCCATGGTGTATATACACCGTTATAATCCGAATCTAAAGTTCCGGTACATCCATTTTCACTTAACCAACCATCGCCATCTGAAAAATTAATTATTACAGCACCCTTTGACCTAGCATACTTAGTTGGAGCAGCCATGGCATCAATAGAGACATATATATAACTAAAATATTCTACATATGCCGGATTCATATATGTACAATAATCTTCTATAGATAATAAAAATACATTATCTGTGGTAGTGCCACATCCTGTTCCACCCTGCATGTTAAAATAGTGTTCTTCTTGTCCTAAGGTTTCTTTAAAGTCAGTTGTTATATTAGAAACAGGAATAATATATGATTGTTCATTACTTGAAAATGCAGTCTGCATAAACTCATTGTTTAACCAATTACGAATTGAACTGTTTTTCCATGTGATTCCTGATGAAAAATCTCCTGTGGCATAATCAACAATTGCCACATCACCATCATTAAAAGGCATATAATCAAGCACATAATGGGACACCAAAAGAAATCCTTCTTCATTTTGACCAATTACGTCCCACAAAATTGGTTCTGCTCCATTGCTAGTATTATCATCTTGCTCATACTCACCAAAATACACAACATCTCCAACGGATAAACCGTTTGAAAATGGGTTACTATTATCCACTATCTCTTTATCCTTCTTATCATCCTTGAGTAATGGAATCAATATTACAACTGCTATTACAATCATAATAATTACAACTACAGCCGCTATACCTATACCAACTGATAATTTACTCTTTTTTTCTATTTTTTTAGTTGCATTTTTAGAAGCATCATATGATATTTGGTTAAATTCAGTTATATTAGTCTGATTATTTACATTTTTTGTAATTGCATAATCTATGACATTTCCACATTGGGTACAAAATTTAGCCGAATCACTTATCTGGTTTCCACATTTATTACAAAACATTTTTACTGTCTCCCATTCTATTTTTATTCAAAAGCAAGTTCGCCTTGCCATGCACCTTGTTCATTTGGAAAAGCCAAATACAAATATGTACCATCATGAAATATAGCAAATCCATGAACATCATTTATAAAAAAGTCCATCTCATTAATTTCTTCATAATGAAAATAATCCAAACTATACTCGCCATATTCAAAAGATGTCATATCAATAGAGTTTGAAGAAAGTGTAATTGTTGGTGCTTGATACATATCAGTCTGACTACCATGTTCGTACAAGTTTATAAAGTCTAAGATACCTCCAGCAACTTCACCAACCGTATTGTAATTCTTCCAAGCACCATTTTCTCTTATCAATTCTAGTTCGTATGTACCACAATACATGGAATATATTGCATTAAATGTTTGTTGGTCTTGATTATAAGCTTCGTTCCCAGTACCAGCGTCAACTGTATTTTGTTGTCCACCGTTTGATTTTTCTGAGTCAAGTTTTTTCACTACGTAAATAGATACACAAACAACAACTATTGCAATTGCTAATACTGCAATGCCTATAAACAAATGAAAGAAACTAAATTTTTTTTCAGGTGCTTGAACAATTATTTGAGGTTGATTTCCATAATACATAGATTGGCCTGGCATCTTTGGCTGAATGGTATTAGCTGAATTTTCAATATTCCCATTGACAGGGCTACCACATTGTTCGCAAAATTTACTATTTTCTTCCAACATAGAACCGCATTGTTCACAAAACATATTTTTTTCTCCTTTTTTTTACTTTTTTTCCAAAAATATTATATACCGTTATATCGATATAAGTCAACCTCTATAACAATAATTATATTTATAAAAAGATGATAGATTATCGATATCGAGATAGCATATGGAGGTAATAATATGGAAGTAGGTAAACGAATAAAGGAACTGCGCGAACAAAAAGGTTACACATTGAATAAATTAGCAAATATGGCTGGAGTATCCCAAAGTTACCTAAGAGATGTGGAACTGGAGAACAAGAATCCAACTATCACATTCTTGTCATATATATGTGATGCCCTTGGAATTTCTTTAAAAGATTTCTTTGATGAAGAATTGGGTAATGCTATTTCAACTGACCCTGTAATTCAGTCTATATATAAACTTACACCTGAGCAAAAAGAAGCTCTAATATTATTCCTAAACACAATTCATAAAGACTAATAAATAAAAAACGAATCACCTGTTAAAGTGATTCGTTTTTTTTGTTCAACTCTTCGTGTCTAAGTGGAGCTGGCGGGAATCGAACCCGCGTCCGAAGGCTCTTCCATTACAGCTTCTCCCGTCACAGTCCTATGTTTTAGATTTCCCCAGAAAAGTCGCCCATGGACAGGCTACTCCCCCAGGTAGCTTCATGAATTTTCACCTACCTCAAAGCTTTGGCAAGTGAGTTTACCGCAAGGTCGATGCCAGACACCTAAGTCGCGGTGAACCTAGGGCTGACAGCTGCCATTAGGCAGCGTACGCGTAATTTTCGTCTGCGTTTATATTTAATTCCTCGTTGTTAAGGCGGTTCAGGTCCGCCGACGGCTACCATAATTTCTAAACCCCCGTCGAAACCAGTACAACCCCTGGTTTTGACGAAAATTAATATGTTATTGCATCTGTAGGTGTAGATGTTGAATCTGTGTCAGATGCAGTATCATCACTAATATATACGTTGTCGCTAAAAAGATGTCCGTAATTTGTGTCTATATACTGTTGTACCCAGTAATCATAGCTAGCTGCGGAAACTGTTGCATTTTCCATACGTTTCTCGTAGTTTTTCTTATAAAGAAACTGGCCAAGTGGATAACCTATGCCCATACTTACAACAAATACCAAAATCATAACCACTATAAAATTGCGAATTTTTTTTCTTTTTATGACCTTTTCTCTGTTTTTCTTTTCTTTTTTGTATTTGTCAACCTTAGCCTGACTCATATTATCCTACCTCATATCTCGTATTTAACCGAGATTCCTAACTTTGAAATCTCGCTCAGCTTCTCGTTTTGCGTCCTTTTTAGCTATATCCTCACGCTTATCATATAGCTTCTTACCACGACAAAGTCCCACCTCTACCTTTACAAGACTATCCTTAAAATAAATCTTTAGAGGAATAAGGGTGTATCCCTTCATCTTTTGCTGACCTATAAGTTTGTTAATCTCATACTTATGGAGCAAAAGCTTCCTTGTTCTAAGAGGATCCTTGTTAAATATATTACCCTTTTCATACGGGGAAATATGCATCTGATATATATATACTTCCTCATTCTCTATACGAATAAAGGATTCCTTTATACTGCATTTACCCATACGAAGAGACTTAACCTCTGTTCCTGCAAGGGCAATACCTGCCTCATAGGTATCTTCCACAAAATAGTCGTGATATGCTTTTTTATTGTTGGCTATTAAGCGTGTTCCTTTTTCTTTAGCCATATTAATTAGCCCTTTCTATCTTACCATCTATTATAGAAAAATCAATGGTTTTCTTAATTTTATCACAATTTAACACTTTTATCCAAACTCTATCACCAAGCTGGTACTTGTTGCCAGAGTTCTGTCCAATCATAGAGTACTCTTCCTCAGCAAAATAGTAGAAATCATCATGCATATGAGCCACTGAGACTGCACCTTCAACAGTGTTATCAAGCTCAACAAATATATAGCTTGATGTAACGCCTGACACAGTTCCTTCAAACTCTTCTCCTATATGCTCTGACATATACTCAATCTCTTTTAATTTGATTACTTCTCTTTCCGCTTCCTCAGCTCTTCTTTCCTTCTGAGAATTGTCATCTGCTACAGTAGGAAGAATCTTCTTATAATGGCTGATTCGTTTTTCTGTTAGCTCTCCGTGAAGATTTTCCTTAATGATACGGTGAATCTGTAAATCCGGATATCTTCTAATTGGAGATGTAAAATGACAATAATACTTGCAGGCAAGTCCAAAATGTCCACTGCACTCAGTTGAGTATCTAGCCTGTTTCATAGAGCGAAGCATCATCTTACTGATTAGTGCCTCATATGGCTCACCTTCTATACGTTCCAATACCTTCTGTAATTCCTTTGGATGAGCCTCCTCCTGGGAAGGTCTAAGGAATAATCCAAAGTTCTTGATAAACATAGTAAGATTCTCAATCTTCTCCTTATCAGGAGTTTCGTGAGTCCTGTACTCAAATGGTAGCTCCTGCCAGAAATAATCCTCTGCTACAGTTTCATTTGCCATAAGCATAAAATCCTCTATAAGCTTTGTAGCTGGATTTCTATCGTATGGCTTAATCTCTACAGGCTTGTGGTTTTCATCAACTATTATCTTAGTTTCTGCCACATCAAAGTCTATAGAACCTCTCTTATGACGCTTTTTTCTAATTATATCAGAAAGTTCTTTCATAAGATCAAACATATATATAAGATAATCATATCTTTCCATAGGTGCGTCTTCTGTTCTGGCAAGGATTTTTGCAACATCCGTATAGGTCATACGCTCATTTGAGTTAATTACACCTTCGCAGATATAATGATTAACCAGATTACCCTTTTTATCAATATCCATAACGCAACTAAGTGTAAGTCTGTCCACATTAGGATTTAAAGAGCAGATACCATTTGAAAGCTTATGTGGGAGCATAGGAATAACGCTGTCAACCAAGTAACAGCTTGTACCACGTTTTAAGGCTTCCTTATCAAGAGGTGATTTTTCTCTTACATAATGAGAAACATCCGCTATATGAACACCTAAGGTGTATATGCCATCCTTATAAGAAAGGGTTATGGCATCATCTAAGTCCTTAGCATCTTCACCATCTATAGTAACTGTATGCCAATCTCTAAAATCAGTTCTTCCCTCTAAGTCAGCCTCTGATATCTCATCTGGAATATCTGATAATGAATCCATAACCTTCTCAGGATACTCCATAGGTATATCATATGCTCTAACAACTGATAATATGTCTGTTGCAGGGTCATTTACATGACCAAGAATCTCCACAATCCTTCCTTCTGGTGACTTACCGGAGGTTGCATAAGTTGTAATCTCGCAGACAACCTTATGGCCTGTCATAGCACCCATAGAGTCATTTTTATGGACAAATATATCGTCAGCCACCTTCTGATTGTCAGCTATTACAAAGCCAAAACCATCCTGCTTTTCGAAGGTTCCAACAACCATAGTCATGCCTCTATTAAGAATCTGAACTACCTGAGCCTCGCTACGTCTTCCACCGTAACCTGTATCTATCGGCTTTATAACAACTCTGTCGTTATGAAAAGCATCTAAACTAAACTTGGATGGAATAAAATAATCCTCTTTTTGTCCATCTACACGAACAAAACCAAAGCCCTTCTTGTTGCCAATATATGTTCCAACAAGCAAATTACTGTCTAATTTCTTGTACTTTCCCTTTGGTGTAAGGGTAACCTTTCCCTCAGATATAAGCTCATTTAAAACTTCCTCTACCTTCTTCTTGTCAGAATCTGATACCTGAAGCAAAAATCTAATATCTTTAAGCCTCATAGGCTTGTACATATCATCACATATAAATTCATATAATTTTTCTTTTATAATAGCTCTTTTTTCACCCATAACTAACCCTCCAGTCATATAACCCTATGCAAAAAACTCTTTGTTAGTAACTTATTATAATTATATCACAAAAGCTAAGCTATTAACAGAAAAAAAGATGCTTTGATTATATCAAAGCATCTTAGAAAATCTTATTTAATGAATTTTGATGAAAGTAAAAGTGCAAGCACCATAAAAGCAACACCAAGAACTGCTGTAACCTTACGAAGGATACCTTCCTTAGTTTTGCCCTTGTTCTTACCCCAGTAAGACTCTGTATTAGCGCCAACGGAATTAATGAATCCGCCACCCTTGCCTTCCTGCATCATAACTACGATAGCTAAGACTACTGATATAATTAAAAATGCTATAATTAATGCTGTTTTCAAAAAAATAACCTCCTCGGGATTAAACAATCAATTTTCACACTTTGCTTATATTATCACAATAATTTACTGTTTGCAACACTTTTTTAACAAAGAGCCTAATAATACTTGGTTTCCGGATTGATGAACTCTTTTAGTCTTCTGTCATAAGCTTCATATATAACATCCGAAAATGCAAGACTTGGATTGTCTACGCCCATCTTCTTTAGTAAATACTCAGTAAAATGTGGATTAAGTACTAAAAATGGTCCAACTAGATATGTTCCATAGAAATTATGATATCTAACCCCTTCTGTGTTACAGTCAGGATTCATACCAGTTCCTTTTTCAACATCTATAAAAGGATATTTGAAATCATCACTGTATGCAAAGGTAAACTGGGTTTTAAATCCAAGAATGGTCATATCCTCAAACTTACCCATCATAAGACAGTTAAATCTGTTCATCATATCTCTTTTTGCCCAGTAATTAAATATACCAAGAGCCTCTACCTTAGAACCATCTTCATTTTGAATATACTCACCAAAAAGTTCTAACGCGTTACCTGTTGCAAGTATAGGCACATCTTCCTCTATAAGTTCAATGATTCTATCCTTATACTGCATAAGCTTTTTAATAATCATCTCTTGACTATGCTCAGTCATAGCACCAAGATATATGAGATTAACCTTTTTTGTAAGAAATGCAGGCTCATCGTTGTACTCTGTAAATACAAACTCTGCCTCAGGAAGACAACACTGCAAATATCTGGTATTGGAGGTTTCCGCATATAAATTACAAAATTCCGGATAAAGAACTTCTATTATCATTATACATTACCTCCATTTTTTAGCAATTCAACAAGAGAGTCATGAACCACATTTGCATCGTCAATAGTATATACGTTGTAGAGAATGTAGAACTTCTCACCAAGACTTAAGTCTGCATACTTAGCTACATCAACCTCATGCTCACAGCAAACCATCTTAGATGGTTCAATACCCGCCATAAGAAGTCTAAGCTCAAAGTCTTTGTGTCTAACACCACCTATAACTATCTGCTTTATGGAATCATCCTTTAAAAATTCCCAGTCAATATCAAATATCCACTGAATATTCTCACTGGAATCCTTCATAGCATAGTAATCATCCTCAACAAGAAGGATAACCTTATCTCCTTTTTCATGTCTGATAAAGTCACACACTCTAGAGCAGGCAATAGGATTCTGCCCTTTTGCAAGCTGCATAATAACCTCTTTGCCACATACCATCTCACTAGCAAATCTAGTTGCCTCAAGCTTTGCCACATCAAAGGACTTAATAATCTCTTCGTTAGATAAGCCTATCTCTGTGAGAATAGCCACAGCAGTTATCATGTTGTATATATCTGTTACATTGTTACCGATAAGCTTAAGGTCATAACTTCCCTTTGGAGTCTCAACGGTACAATATCCCTTATCGTAATCTATGGCATTAACCTTATAATCAAGCTCTGGAGAGCCAAAATCACAGTTTGGACAGTTTCCTTTTCCAATATGATGATATCTAATATACTCAAAATCAAGCTTAGAACCACATTTTGGACAGGCAACTATGTCTTTTATAATATTGTCAGGGGTACTATGTCCATCCTCACAATTAATACCAAAATAAGTTCTATCATTTCCCCAGGCAAGATGGTTACTGATTAAATCCTCGCCATTTAAAATCATCTTGGTATGAGCTGGAATCTGACTATCCAATATATCCCTTATAAACTCTGCATGTCCATTTCTCTTACAAGAATCTCTAAAAAGATTGGTACATACAAGATAATCCGGTGCCATATATGGAAATATCTTTGGAGAATATCTCTCATCCACCTCCATAATGGCAAGCTTACATTTGCTCTTGCCACCATTGGTTGTTCTTGGCAATAAAGCTGTAATAATACCACTATTCAGGTTGCTTCCCTCTGCATTGTTAACGAAATCATAGCCGTTTAATTTTAGAGCGTCCGCAATGATATTTGATACTGTAGTTTTACCGTTTGTTCCCGTAATATAAAACAATTTCTCCGGTTTTTCCATATACTGAAGGAAATTAGGACACATCTTATTCGCAATCCAGCCAGGAAGATGTGTCGCATTCTTTCCCATAAGCTTCATAAGTTTTGATGCAATTCTAATTGTAATTATTGTAAAGTAAAATCTTATACCTTTTTTCTTCATGGTAAATGCTCCAATCTATTAAATACTTCACAAAACTTATTTTACTCTTGCAACACTTAAAAATCAATATTAAAACATAAAATCTGAATCTAAAACCAGCTTACCAAGTTCGTCTTCGATTCTTAATAATTGATTATATTTTGCAGTACGCTCACCTCTACATGGTGCTCCTGTTTTTATCTGTCTTGCATTAACAGCTACAGCAAGGTCTGCTATAAAGGAATCCTCAGTCTCTCCTGAACGATGGGAAATAACTGTATTATATCCCGCTTTTTTTGCCATTTCTATGGCATCAAGGGCCTCTGTAAGAGTTCCTATCTGATTGTATTTTATGAGAATTGCATTGGCTATTCCATCGTCTATGCCCTTAGAAAGTCTATCTGTATTGGTAACAAATAAGTCATCTCCTACAAGCTGTATCTTATCTCCTAGTCTGTAAGTTAGCACTTTCCAGCCCTTCATATCATTTTCATCTAATCCATCTTCAATTGAATATATAGGATAGTTCTTTATAAGTTCCTCATAGTACTGAACCATCTCTTCTGAATTTCTATATATCTCCCTACCACACATCTTGCTTTCTCCTGGGAAATAGTATAAATCCTTACTGTCATCATATAATTCACTGGCCGCAGCATCTATTGCAATTTTTACTTCATCATAAGGCTTATAGCCGGCTTCTTTTATAGCTTCTACAAGATAGTCTAATACCTCAGAGGAACTGCCAAGATTAGGTGCAAAGCCACCCTCATCGCCAACTCCTGTAGAAAGATTTTTCTCGGACAAAAGCTTCTTTAAAGTGTGATATATCTCCGAACACATCAAAAGACAATTTTTAAAGGAATCCGCGCCTACAGGAGCTATCATAAATTCCTGTAAATCCACCGTATTATCTGCGTGACAACCACCATTCATAATGTTCATCATAGGAAGTGGTAATTCCTTTGCATTTGTCCCTCCTATATATCTATAAAGGGGTATTCTAAGGGAATTTGCTGCAGCACGAGCTACAGCTAAAGACACTCCAAGAATTGCATTGGCACCATATTTTGACTTGTTTTTCGTCCCATCTGCTTCCTTAAGTAGCTTATCTATTCCAGCCTGGTCGTATACATTTAGCCCAATTAGTCTGTCACTTATTCTCGTATTTACATTTGTTACAGCTTTTTCAACACCTTTTCCCATGTATCTTTTTTCATCATCGCGAAGTTCGTGGGCCTCATATTCTCCTGTTGATGCACCAGAAGGAACTGATGCTATAGCTGATGCACCACTCTCGGTAATTATTTCTACTTCTACTGTGGGATTTCCTCTTGAATCTAATATTTCTCGGGCAGATACGTGTTTAATTTTATCAATGCGCATAAAAATAGCCTCCAATCAATAAATTACTAAGGTAATTATTAACCATTGGAGGCATATTTATACATATTATTCTACATCTGAAGTACAGTGTGGACACTTTGTAGCGTCTATATCAATCTCACTCTTACAGTAAGGACATTTCTTTGTTGTTGCAGCTTCTTCTACCTCTTCCTTCTTTTTGCCCATATCAGTAAGCTTATTCATACCCTTAACCATAAGGAATACTACAAATGCCATAATAATGAAGTTAACTACGTCAGTTAAAAATGCACCATAGTAAATATCTGCTTTCCAAACTTGAACATGAAGACCATTGATACCGCCAGTATTGAAGCATCCAATAATTGGAGATATAACATTATCTAATAATGAGTTAACAAGTGCAGTGAAAGCTGAACCGATAATCATACCAACTGCAAGACTCATTACATTACCTTTAACAGCAAACTCTTTAAATTCTTTGAAAAAATTCTTCATAATATGTACTCCTTTTCATAATATAATTATTGCCGACAAAATATGTTTAATTCTGTCGGCAAATTGTAAACAAAACTATCTTACAATAAGTGACTTACCAGTCATTTCCTTTGGCTGTGGAAGTTCCATAATCTCAAGAAGTGTTGGAGCGATATCTGCAAGACATCCACCCTCTCTGAGCTTAACATCCTCACCATAGTTATAAAGAATAAATGGAACTGGATTAGTTGTATGAGCTGTATGTGGCTCACCAGTCTCAAAGTTAACCATCTGCTCTGCATTACCGTGGTCAGCACAGATAAATAATACACCGTCAGCCTGCTTAACAGCATCAACTGCAGCACCAACACAAGCATCAACTCTCTCAACAGCGGCAACAGCTGCTGGAATAACACCAGTATGACCAACCATATCTGGGTTAGCAAAGTTGATAATAATTACATCATACTTATCTGAAGTGATTGCTTCAACAAGGTTTACACCAACCTCTGGAGCACTCATCTCTGGCTTTAAATCATAAGTTGCAACAGCTGGTGACTTAACAAGAGTTCTATCCTCGTCCTTGTTAGGCTCCTCAAGACCACCGTTGAAGAAGAATGTAACGTGTGCATACTTCTCTGTCTCTGCAAGTCTAAGCTGAGTCTTACCACAAGCTGCAAGATACTCACCAAAAGTATTAGTAATTTCCTGCTTCTTAAATGCAATAATCTTGTTAGGTATGCTCTCATCGTAATCCTTGAAGCATACATAAGTCATAGGAAGCTTGCCTCCCTTTCTGTCAAAGCCATCGAAATCATCTGCACAGAAAGCTCTTGTAATCTCTCTTGCTCTATCTGGACGGAAATTGAAGAAAATAACTGAATCATTTGCCTTAACTGATGCTACAGGCTTATCTCCATCCATAATTACTGTTGGAAGAACAAACTCGTCAGTCTTATCATCTGCATATGAATCAGCAACAGCCTGTACAGGGTCAGTCGCCTTAACGCCCTCACCATAAACAATTGCAGCATAAGCCTTCTCAACTCTATCCCAGTTGTTATCTCTATCCATAGCATAGTAACGACCAGAAATAGTTGCAACCTTACCAACACCGATTTCAGCCATCTTATCTACTAATTCAGCAACAAAGTCCTTACCTGATGCAGGAGGTGTATCTCTACCATCAAGGAATGGATGTACATATACATTAGCAAGACCCTGCTTCTTACAGAGCTCTAAAATACCATAAAGATGAGTGTTGTGGCTGTGTACTCCACCATCTGAAAGAAGACCCCAAAGATGTAAATCTGAATTATTCTTCTTACAGTTATCAATAGCCTCAAGAAGAGCTTCATTCTCAAAGAAATCCCCATCTTCAATTGCCTTTGTAATTGAAGTTAAATCCTGATATATAATTCTTCCTGCACCGATGTTCATATGACCAACCTCTGAGTTACCCATCTGACCATCAGGAAGACCTACTGCAAGACCTGAAGCATTACCCTTTACAAATGGGCACTCTGCCATAAGCTTATCCATAACAGGTGTGTTTGCCATAGCAATTGCATTTCCCTCGGCCTTGTCACTAATTCCATAACCGTCAAGTACCATTAAAACTACTGGTTTCTTACTCATAATTTATCTCCTTTATATTTAAATCATTTTCACACATCTAATATATTAACACATATTGATTTTTTGGCAACAAAAAAATTAATTAAATCCATGGTAATCATCTGGATTTTTCTCATCTGTATATACTATATTTTCATCAATTGACTTATGTGTTATATTCTTCACATTTTTTATGATAGATAGGACAAAATATATCAAAATTCCAATACAACAAACTATCTCCAATATATTTGCCATATAAGTTTTTTCGTCCGTTTTTCTGCCTTTTAATGTATAATCAATATAATTGCCACTAGGGTTTATTTTATAAGTAAAGCTGGCTCTGTATTCAACTTCTATACTTGGATATTCCTCCAATTCATATATATAACCATTCCATCCAAGAAAATACGCTGTGATTTTAGATATATCCGAGGATATATGATCTTCCCAGCTTACACCATCTGTAGCATATCCAAGCATTATATCCTGAGGATACTCTCTTGCAACATATTTAACAAAATCTTTTGTTATACCATTTCTTTCTTGGGTTGTATAAAGGTCTCTTGCTCCGAAAAGATGTAATATCTCGTGGGCATATGTATCTGGATTAACTTCATAACCGGAAGTCCATCTAAGTGGAATAAGCGCAAACTCTTCGTAGTAGGAGCTATAATTGCAATAATATGAATACGCTGCCGCATTATCTGATTCACCATCTATAAATACAAGATAGGCAATACTATCTACATCGTATCTATCCATAATTTCTATTGACGGAATATCCTCATATATGAAAGCTCTTATTGCCTCATACAATTCATATACATCGTCATCTGATGAAGCAGAACAGTTTCCAGGAAAAGTCCTTCTATAATTGAAATCATAACAAAGTCCACTATCCTTTGTAAAATCATATATTAGATTAACCTTTTTTCCATATATATTCCCCTGAAACGTAAGATAATCACAGGCAATATCCATGTTGTCCATAACCCGTTTCTTTTCACTAACCGTCCATGTTGCTGAAATATCATTTAGAAAAATACACACAAAGACTGTAGAACCATCCAGATATTTGGCACTTCCAGTGGTTTCTATATCCCACTCTTCATAGGGATAAACAAGTTCAGATGCCTTTGCATCAATAAAAACATTAATGTATATATTCGCAATAAGAAAAAAGGTTACAATATATGAAAATATTTTTCTAAATCTGTACATCAGTAGTATTCTCCAAGACTAATTCCATTTATACCAAGTGGTATCTCGTGGTCAAGACCAATGAATTTATCACCATCATTCCAAAGAACTTCCTTGACAAAAGCATATTTTTCCTCATCCCAGGTTGTAAAATCATCAAGTACCATACCACCTGTGTCACCAGAGTTTGCATTGAAGCACCAGAAAGTATGATGAAGCTTATATGTGCCGATAAGCTGTCTCATATAGGTCATCCAAGTGATATTTGGTTCTGTCATAAATCCACCCCATTCACCGATTAAAAGTGGTGCAATACCATCCTCATGGATATATAGCCAGTTATCATACCAACAATCTTCCATTAAACTATCGTAATTATAATCTCCTTCAAACCAAGGCTGTGCATATACAGTTGGACCATAATCATGTGGGGAATATACAAGTTTGTTCTGATAGTCGCCTAAATTCACAGGATAATCCGCAACACCACGAAGATTACCTCCCCACCAGTTAAAGTAATAATCTTCCTCGTTAGTGGATGCAAAATCTCCGTTTGTCTTTATATCCTTTGGATATATCTCAATACCTTCAACCATAACCAAAACGTTAGGATTTGAGGAAAGAACAGCATTTGCAGCGCATTCAGCTATATATTTCCAGTTATTTGCATCTGTAGAATCATTCCATATAGCGGCACCATCGCCTTCAAATGGTTTTCCATGAGGTTCATTTTTTAAGTCATAAGCGATGATAGTATCATCATTTTTATATCTGTCTGCCATCCATGAAAGGGCAAATAGATAGTCATCTGTAGAAATCTTTTCAGTGTACCAAAGATTAACCACATGACCGCTGGCATTGGTTTCCGCACTGTGAATATCAATGATAACCTTTAATCCATTGGCTCTTGCCTGGCCTAAGAAATACTCAAATATCTGCAAGCTATCCATCCCAACAAGATAATCATTGGTTGCCTGATTGAAATTAGCCTGAGGATATTCGCCTCTTGACCACTGCAATATAAGCTCTGCAGAAAACGGAACTCTTATAACGTTAAATCCATGATTAGCAATTTCTTGTACAGATTGATTAAGGTCAGAATTCCAAAGCCCATCAAAGGTATTGGTTCCAGTATTGTAACCGAACCAGTTGATTCCTGTAAGCCACACTTCATTTCCATCAGAATCTACAATTTTGTTTCCGTCAGTAAAAAGCCAGTCATCTGTTGTTGGTTCTGGAACATCCATAGCACCATAATCCACATCACGCTCTACAACTACATGATTAGAAGGTGTGGATGTACTGTCTGTTGATTGTGAATTAGAATCATTTGCGTCACCACTATCAATTGCGTTGGAATTACTCTCGGTGGTGTTAGATAAATTGTCTGCATTATCTGTATTTACACTTTCCACATCGGTTTTATTAGTTTGATTAGCTTTCTTTGTACGTTTTTTCTGAATCTGCATACCAAGTAAGATACCCAGTAAAAAAGTAACAATTATAATCTGTATTAATACTATGATTTTAAGTTTTTTATTCACTAGAAATTACCACCATTCCAGCCCCAGTTTGTTGTGGCTTCGTATTTTACGTAGATATGGTCTGCTGGTATACCAAGCACTTTACCATATATATCACATATCTTACCAGTTAATGCAGAAAAAGCCTGCTTATTCTCTGCTCCAAACACACTTACCTCTACAAATGCCATAGGCACAGTGTTGTCACCTCTAAAATAAAGTGAGTACTCATCCTCAAAACCAAGCATAAGCCAAGACTCACTCTTACCTGGAATTGTTGTTATAGCTTGTCCAAGAAGAGTCTTAATTTCTACCTCCTGCTCCTTTGTAATTTTTGTACTAATCTTTGAATTAATAAATGGCATAATATATCCTCCTATAAAATATAGTGACACCCCAGAGTATATTCTCCGGGGTGTATTATTAAAATATTACTCTGCAAACACAAATTGATTTTTGCCTTTTCTTTTTGCTTCATACAATGCACTATCTGCCTTTGCATATAGTTCGTCTAAATCCTTACCAACCTCTGGATATAAACTTACACCTATACTTCCAGACAAATTGATACCAGGGTAATTCTTACATATCTCTTGTATTGTTTTTAAAAGCTCATTGGCCTTCCGTAATATAACAGACATATCACCAATATTTCTTAAGAAAACAAAAAATTCATCTCCACCAACTCGTCCAACTACGTCTTTTTCTCTGAATATACTCTTTATAGATGAGGCTAATGTAACAAGGAATGCATCTCCCGCCTGATGACCTAAAGTGTCGTTCAGATTCTTGAAATTATCAACATCAATCATAAATAACACATGAGACTTGTCGGCGTCCTCTTTTAATATACGTCTGATATTCTTCATAGTGGTCTCTCTATTATAAAGCATAGTCATCTTATCTAACTTAGCTGACATAGCAAGCTGCTGCTCTTCCTTTTTCTTTGCATCGATATCCTTTGCGGAAAGCATAACACATAGATGACTACTGTCCACATCAATCAAAAATTTAACTTCATTATGTACCCATCTTAAGCTACCATCTGGCATCTTCCTTTGATATTTGAAGGATAAATGACTTTTACCACTATTAAATATATTATACAGTTTTGAAGGCAAGAAATCCTCATAAAAACGAGCAGCCTTGGAATTATCATCATATATTGATGCTACAGCAGCTGCACATAATTCTTCGACTGAACTACATTCTTCCAAGGTGCTGCCTTCAATCTGTTGTCGCCTCTGACTTATAACACGCCAACTATCTATATCAATATAAGATACGGCATATGTATCTTCCGGAAGCTCAAAAAGATATCTAAGTTCTCTCTGATAATGCTTTCTGGCAATATAATCCCTAGTAATATCTCTGGTTATGCCCAATATACCAATCTGGTTACCATCATCATCTGATAAAATGTACTTAGATGTAGAACCATATCGTGCATTTCCGTTTTCCTCTGTAATAGGCTCAATATAGTCAACCAGATTCTTACCACCTTCCAAAAGCCTTTTATCATCTGCCACGTATCTTTTAGCAAGACTCTTATCCTCAAAAATATCCATATCCGTCTTACCAATTATGTCAGAAAGTTTTTCCTTACCTACCATATGAACAAAAGGCATAGACGCAGCTACATATACATGATTAATATCCTTGATAAATATCATGTCTTTGGTATTGTCAAGTAAAGTGTCAAAAGCTGACTTACATATTAAATTAGAGCAACAATTTCCTTCTTTCATATTATTTCACCCCAAGTTTTTAAATATATGAACCCCATAAAAATCACATACTTAAAATGTAATTATATATACATATAAATTATATTACATATTTTTAAAAGTAACAATATTTAATTATACGTATTTTGATTATACGTATTTTGATTATTTACATTGTTAATATATTGTGGAAGAACAAATGAATTCTGGGTGTAACCTCTGTGTTCTATCATCCCATTATTATTTTTATAAATCTCTTTCATCTGTCTAAGATATGCTAATCCCTCATTACTATATCCAAGTGATGCATTTGGACATATCATAGATATTCTTGAAACCAATTCATTTATAGCAGCTTTGCTAGAACCATATATATTAATATTAAAATCGCCAGTTGCAGTACAAACAGTAAGATACTTTCCAGTAGGTATAAAATTGGTACTTTGCTTTTGGATATACACAAGAAATACATCCTCAAGGTATGATATATCTGTAATTGATTTCTTACTTGCGATACATCTATCGGACAACATGATATACTTGTCTTCGTACATCTTGTGAGCAATCATATTATCTGCTTGTTCAAGTACATATGGATTTCTCTTAAAAATTCCATTTTTCATAGGATTAACTAAATCTCTAATGCCTAAAACCAAAAATGGTACACCAAGCAATAAAAATATTACTATGATAAACAAACCATCAACTAATGCATCATCCATGGCATAAATAAAAGCAAACATAATCGCTAGCAAGGTAAAAAGCACACCACTTATAATAAGTCCTATGGCTGATTTTTTAATTTTCTTAAATACTAATTCTCTTCCCATAAAATCCTCCGTTTTCTCGTATATTATTTTATATTTTATATTTTATATATTT
>JAGBBM010000031.1 GCA_017938485.1 Lachnospiraceae bacterium | reverse complement strand
TTCAACGTTCTTTCTGACACGCTTCTTTGTCACTTTTTTAGTAGTAACTTTCTTAGCCATTAACCTAAACCTCCCTGGTTATTCTAATTACTTCTTCTTATTAGCTACTGTCTTCTTAGGACCCTTACGAGTTCTAGCGTTTGTCTTAGTCTTCTGTCCACGAACAGGGAGACCCTTTCTATGACGGATACCACGATAGCATCCAATCTCCTGTAAACGCTTAATGTTAAGAGCTACTTCTCTACGTAAATCACCCTCTACAAGCTGAGTCTCGTTGATAATCTCACTAAGTCTCTTTACTTCATCATCAGTAAGATCACGAACTCTAGTATCAGGATCTACATTTGCTTCTTTAAGAATTCTTGTTGCTGAAGTCTTACCGATACCATAGATATAAGTAAGTCCAACCTCGACACGCTTCTCTCTTGGTAAATCAACACCTGAAATACGAGCCATTCTAATATACCTCCGTAATAATACTACTTTTTGCTTTTGTCTTATCAGTATCTCTTACGTATGTAAGAGGTGAAATGCATACCTACCCGACGAAAAACATTGTTAAAAATTAAATAATTGTTTAGCACTTAGTGCTACAGCCGCTTTGATGTTAGTAATGTGATAATAAATATACACACGCACAAATACAAGGCATAGTTATAGATGGGCTATCATCCTAAATACCTTGTTCTAACTTTCCGGTCAGATCGAACATCCACAATGATGAACGATGACCTATCACTCAACATATAATATGTTTCGATAGATTAACCCTGACGCTGTTTGTGCTTTGGATTTTCGCAGATTATACGAATACTGCCTTTTCTTTTAATGACTTTGCACTTATCGCAAATCGGTTTTACTGATGCTCTAACCTTCATTAAAATGCACTCCTTTCAAAAAAGTCCGCTACAAATTGATATTCTATCATCTCTTTGTATATAATGCAAGCTTTTTTTCATAAGAAATTTCTTTCTTACTATATAAATGCCCTGCGGTATGCACAATTTATTTTGCTCTCCATGTAATTCTTCCCTTAGTTAAATCATATGGAGATAAAACCACGGTTACCTTATCGCCTGGAAGAATCTTGATATAGTTCATTCTAAGCTTACCGCTTATGTGTGCTAATACCTGTAATCCATTCTCAAGCTCTACCTGAAACATTGCATTAGGAAGCTTCTCTAATACAACGCCTTCCATTTCTATCTCGTCTGCTTTTGGCATATATATACCCTCCTCTTAATTATAATTCAATTCCATCTGCTCTGGATAAGATAACCGGATCACCCTCTGTTATAAGAACTGTATTTTCATAGTGCGCTGATAACTCGCCATCAGCTGTAACTATTGTCCAATCATCATCCATCCATAATATCTCATGAGTTCCTACATTTATCATAGGCTCTATAGCAAGAGTCATACCTGCTCTAAGCTTTGGTCCTTTTCCCTTTCTTGGGAAATTTGGAACCTCAGGCCCTTCGTGAAGTGCAGCTCCAACTCCATGTCCTACGAAATCCTCTACTGCTGAAAATCCTCTTGCAGTAATGTAATTATAAACCGCCTCACCTATATCTCTTATGTGATTACCTTCTCGACAAACCTTAAGGGCTTCAAAAAAGCTCTGCTTTGTAACATCTATCAGCTCCTGTGCCCTGTCACTGATTTGTCCTACACCATAGGTTCTGGCTGAATCTGAATGATATCCTTTATATATTACTCCACAGTCAAGACTTACTATATCACCATCCTGGATGATTCTGTCTTTTGATGGAATTCCATGTATTACCTCATCATTAACTGACACACATACTGAGGCTGGATACCCATTATAATTAAGAAATGATGGTATACAACCATAACTTCTAATTACTTCTTCACCAAGCTTATCTATATCATATGTAGATATTCCTGGCTTAATGGCTTTTTTCATCTCCTCATGGGTCAAGGCAAGAATTCTTCCTGCCTCTTTCATTAATTCAATTTCCCTTTGTGATTTGATTATGATAGCCATTATATTACTCTCCTAAAATTGCAACGATTGAATCGAATACAAGTTGCATATCAACTGTACCATCAACCTCTCTCATAACACCCTTACCACTGTAGTAATCGATAAGTGGCTGAGTCTGCTCATGGTAAACGTTAAGTCTATTTAAAACTGTCTCTGGCTTGTCGTCATCTCTTATGATGAGGTCTCCGTTACAAGTATCACACTTACCTTCAACCTTAGTTGGGCTGTACTTAATGTGATATGTTGCTCCACAACCTACACAAGCTCTTCTTCCTGACATTCTGTTTACGATGTTCTCATCTGGAACTTCTACATTGATTGCGTAGTCAATGCTCTCACCAACTGCTGTAAGTGCCTTGTCAAGAGCCTCAGCCTGAGGAATTGTTCTTGGGAATCCATCAAGGATGTATCCGTTCTTACAATCATCAGCCTTAAATCTATCCATAATAAGGTCTACAACTAACTCGTCTGGAACAAGAAGTCCCTTATCCATATATTCCTTAGCCTTTGCGCCGAGCTCTGTACCATTCTTGATATTTGCTCTAAATATATCTCCTGTTGAGATATGTGGAATATCATACTTTGCTGCAAGCATCTTTGCCTGTGTTCCCTTACCTGCGCCAGGTGCACCTAACATAATAATCTTCATAACATATTCCTCCATAACTAGGAATAGGAATGTATCCAAAGGATACACTCCCAAACCTGTATTATACTAATCATTCAAGAATCCTGAGTAGTTTCTAACTATCATCTTTGATTCTATCTGCTTAATTGTTTCTATAACAACACCTACGATGATGATAAGTGAAGTTCCACCAAATGATACATTTGCCTTAAATACACCATTGAATATAACTGGGATTAATGCAACAATGATAAGTCCTGTAGCACCGATAAATACGATGTAGTTAAGTATCTTGTTGAGATAATCCTGTGTTGGCTTACCAGGTCTTATACCTGGAACAAATCCACCATTTCTCTTCATGTTGTTTGCAACTTCCATAGGGTTGAATGTAACTGATGTGTAGAAGTAAGCAAAGAAAAATACTAAAAGTATATAGAACACTGCACCAACACTTGCCACAGGCATAGATGGACTAAACCAGTTGTTCTGATTCATACCTTGCATTATCTTTGACCATACACCAGATACCTCTATATCAAATAAGTTTACAACTATCTGTGGAACAGAAAGTATTGATGAAGCAAAGATAATAGGAATAACACCTGAAGTATTTACCTTAAGTGGTATATGGCTTGAGCTTCCGCCAATAAGACGTCTACCCTGCATCTTCTGTGCATACTGAACAGGTATCTTTCTCTCTGCATCCTGAAGAAGCACAACCAATACTGTTGTAAGCATTACTACTGCCACTATAATAGCTCCAGCTATAATCTGCTGAACCACATCTTTGTTCTTCATAAACATCTGATATAAGTTTGCAAAGTCACCAGGCATTCTTGATACGATATTGATAAGAAGAACGATTGAAATACCGTTTCCTATACCATACTCAGTTATCTTCTCTCCTAACCACATAACAAATGTACTACCTGTAGTAAGAGTTACAATAACCAGTGCGTATCCAAGAAAACCTTTAATAGTCATATATCCACTTCTGTCGAAGGTAATAGAAAGACCAATACTTTCTACAATAGCAAGAAGTATAGTTGTATATCTTGTTATTGCATTAAGCTTCTTACGTCCTTCCTGTCCATCCTTTGAAAGCTCCTCTAATGCAGGGATTGCAATAGTTAAAAGCTGTATAATGATGGAAGATGTGATATATGGTGTTACACTCAAAGCAAATATGGTCATCTGAGTAAATGAACCACCTGTAAGGGAGTTCATAAGACTACCTGTCTCCTCACCAAATTTGTTTTGAAGGTATAATGATAACCCTTCTGTATCAAGTCCTGGAACTGGAATATGTGAACCAAGTCTTAAAACTATTAAAATAAAGAATGTGAACAATAAACCGTTACGTATTTCTTTTACTTTAAGAGCATTACCTAAGGTTTTGAACATATTACATCACCTCTACTTTTCCGCCAAGAGCTTCAATCTTCTCAGCAGCAGCTTTACTGCAAGCATTTACCTTAACAGTAAGCTTCTTAGTTAACTCTCCATTTCCTAAAATCTTAACACCATCTCTTGGGTTCTTAACGATACCAGCCTCGATAAGAGTTGCTACTGTTACCTCTGAACCATTCTCAAATCTCTCAAGTGCAGATACATTGATTGCAACGATCTCCTTGTGATTTCTACAAGTGAATCCTCTCTTTGGGATTCTTCTATAAAGTGGCATCTGGCCACCCTCAAAACCAGGTCTTGGTGCACCTGAACGAGCCTTCTGACCCTTGTGACCCTTACCTGCGGTCTTGCCATTTCCTGAACCATGTCCACGGCCTCTTCTGAAGTTTGCACTACTAGTTGCGCCCTCAGCTGGCTTTAAACTTGATAAATCCATGACTGTACCTCCTTCTAATCAAATAATAATTAAACTTCTTCTACTTTTACTAAGTGACGAACCTGCTGAATCATTCCCTTTGTTGCATCATTGTTAGGAAGCTCTACAGTCTTGTGCATCTTTGTAAGACCAAGTGCAGCAACTGTTGCTCTGTGCTTAGGGATTGCTCCGATAGGTGACTTAACTAATGTGATTTTTAACTTATCTGCCATTACTATATACCTCCTTAGTTAAGAATCTCGTCTAAAGACTTACCACGAAGCTTTGCTACTTCTTCTGGGGACTTAATCTGTGAAAGTCCAGCGATTGTAGCAAGAACTACGTTCTGCTTATTATTTGAGCCTAAGGACTTAGTACGAATGTTCTTGTATCCTGCAAGATCAAGCACTGAACGTGCTGGACCACCAGCGATGATACCAGTACCTTCTGGAGATGCCTTAAGTAAAACCTTAGCACTACCAAACTCACCAGTCCAGTCATATGGGATACTTCCATTCTCATTTATATTTACCTTAACTAACTTCTTGATTGCGTCTTCTTTACCCTTACGGATAGCCTCAGGTACTTCTGATGCCTTACCTAAACCAGCACCAACGTGACCATTTCTGTCACCAACAACTACGAGAGCAGCAAATCTGAAGTTACGACCACCTTTAACAACCTTAGTTACACGCTTGATGGCTACTACATTTTCTTCTAATTCTAACTTACTAGCATCGATTATTTCACGCTTCATGTGTCGTTTCCTCCTTCTTAGAATTCTAATCCAGCTTCTCTTGCTGCATCTGCTAAAGCCTTAATCTTACCCTGATATATGAAACCGCCTCTATCGAAAACTACTGTTGTGATACCAGCATCAAGAGCTCTCTTAGCAATTACCTTTCCTAAGTAAGCTGCTGCTGCAACATCATTAGTCTTCTCTAACTCAGCCTTCACGTCTTTTTGTACTGTTGAAGCTGACACTAAAGTCTTACCAACTGTATCATCAATAATCTGAGCGTACATATGATTATTACTTCTGAATACAGCTAAACGTGGTCTAGCAGCTGTGCCGCTAAAACGGTTACGAATCTTCAAATGTTTTTTAGTACGTATAGCACTTCTTGATTCCTTCTTAATCATCTTATTCACTCCCTTAATTATTTCTTACCAGTCTTACCAACCTTACGTCTAATAACCTCATCAGAATACTTGATACCCTTACCCTTATATGGTTCTGGTGCTCTCTTCTCTCTGATTTCAGCTGCGTACTGGCCAACTTTTTCTTTATCAATACCACTTACTGTTATCTTGTTACCATCTACAGTAGTTGTGATTCCATCTGGATCAGTCATCTCAACTGGATGTGAATAACCAAGTGAAAGATTTAACTTATTACCCTGCTTAGCTGCTCTATAACCAACACCATTAACCTCAAGTACCTTAGTGTAACCTTCAGTAACACCAACTACCATGTTGTTAATAAGTGTTCTTGTAAGACCATGTAATGACTTCATCTTCTTTAAGTCGTTTGGTCTCTTTACTAATACTTCGGCACCTTCCTGAGTGATTTCCATCTCAGCTGGGAGTACTCTCTCAAGAGTTCCCTTTGGTCCCTTTACAGTCACCTTGTTATTTTCTGCTATTTCAACAGTTACACCTGCAGGAATAGCGATAGGCATTCTTCCGATACGTGACATTTCGCCGTCCTCCTTAATTTATTAAAAACAATTACCAAATAAATGCTAATACTTCTCCACCAACATTAGCTTTTCTAGCTTCCTTGTCAGTTAAGATACCCTTGTTAGTTGAGATGATAGCTGTACCAAGTCCACCAAGAACCTTTGGAAGCTCATCCTTTGATGCGTAAACACGAAGACCTGGCTTAGAGATTCTCTTAAGGCCTGTAAGGATCTTCTCGTTCTTATCTGCACCATACTTAAGTGTAATCTTTATAGTCTTGAAGTTACCTTCCTCGCTAACGTCAACTGCCTTTACATATCCCTCTTTGAGGAGAATGTCTGCAATCGCCAACTTCATCTTAGAAGCTGGTATATCTACTGTATCATGTTTTGCAGTATTTGCATTACGAATTCTTGTAAGCATATCTGCAATTGGATCGCTCATTGACATAATTCTTTTGCCTCCTTATAAAATCTTACCAGCTTGACTTCTTAACGCCTGGTATCTGTCCC